>CAKUME010000105.1 GCA_934667575.1 uncultured Eubacteriales bacterium
GTATCGTCAACAATCGGCTTCAGGCGCAGCAGCTGTTCCAAAAGCTGCCCGCGGACGATGCGTACCATTTGTCCACCGCCATGACGGCGGTGCACCGGCGTCAGGTGCTCGACGAAATTCGGGCGCGGCTCCGGGCGGGGCAGCCGTGCCGCGTGGTGTCCACCAGCCTGATCGAAGCCGGGGTGGATGTGGATTTTCCGTGTGTGTATCGGGCGGTCGCGGGGCTGGATTCGATGATTCAGGCGGCCGGCCGGTGCAATCGGGAAGGCAAACGCCCGGCGGAAGCCAGCGTGGTGCATTTGTTCGATTCCGAATCCCCGCCGCCGCGCGGGCTGGAGCAGAATATTGCCGCCGCGCGTCGGGTGATGGCGGAATATGACGATATCACCGCGCCGGAGGCCATTCGGGCTTATTTTGATTTTCTGCTCTATACGCTCAAAGCTCCCAACGCCCTCGATACGCCGCAGATCATGGCTCAAATTCACGACCGGATGGCATTTGCCTCGGTCGCAAAGGCGTTTCATCTGATCGACGATTCGTCGGTGACGGTTTATGTGCCGATGGGTGCGGGCGGCGAGCTGATTCGGGAGTTGGAGCTTTTTGGTCCGAACCGGGCGCTGCTGCGCAAGCTCGGTCCCTATTCCGTGTCCGTTTACCCATATACATACCAAAAGCTGGCGGAGGTCGGCGCGGTGCATGGGGTGGGCGAAAACGCGGCGGTGCTGGACGACGCTGCCTGCTACCATGAGAAAACCGGTCTGGATCTGGCGCCCACAGGCGGAAGAGAATATTTTCGATAAAAAAGAAAGGGGAAGATCATGGCAATCAAAGTAGAAGTGTGGGGCGATTACGCCTGCTTCACCCGGCCGGAGCTGAAGGTGGAGCGCATGAGTTACGACGTGATCACGCCGTCCGCCGCGCGCGGAGTTTTGGATGCGATTTATTGGCATCCCGGCATGGCCTGGCGCATCGACCGCATTCACGTGCTGAACCCGATCCGGTTCACCGGAGTTCGCCGCAACGAGGTAAAAAGCAAAATATCGGCGAGCAATGTCCGGGAAGTGATGAACGGGAAGTCCAGAGCGCTTTCTATTTGCACCGTGGGCAAAATTATTCAGCAGCGCGCGGCCACGGTGCTTCAGGATGTGCACTATGTGATCGAAGCGCATTTTGTGATGACCGATCAGGCCGCAGAGTCGGATAATCCCGGCAAATTCTGCGACATTATGCGGCGTCGGCTCGAAAAGGGTCAGTGCTACCATCAGCCATGCCTGGGCACGCGCGAATTTCCGGCGCATTTTCGCGCATGGGCGGGCGGCGAGATCGTCACCGCCTATCCCGATTCGCACCGGGATCTGGGGCTGATGCTGTATGATATGGATTATTCCGATCCGGCCGATATTCAGCCGATGTTTTTCCGCGCCGCACTGGAAAACGGTGTGCTGCGGGTCCCGGCGCCGGACAGCGCGGAGGTGCTCCGATGATATTAACCTGCTTGATGAATTATTACGAAGCGCTCGTCAACCGCGGCGCGATCGCGCGCCCGGGCTGGGGCAAGGTGCGCGTGCAATATGCGTTGGAGCTGGACGACAACGGCGGCATCCGCGCGGTGCTGCCGCTGGAATCCACCGATGAAAAGGGCAAGCCGGTGCCGTTTTATTGCAAGCTGCCCGCACCGGTCAAACGCTCTGGCCCAAAAGGAAAATCTAATTTTTTATGGGATAATGTATCTTATCTGCTCGGTATCGAGGGTAAGGGAATGCCCGGCCATGCGCGCGAGTGCTTTGAAAGCGCCAAAAAACTGCATTTGGCGCTGCTTTCCGGTTCGAATGTGCCGTTTGCACAGGCGATCTGCCGCTTTTTTGCGCGTTGGGCGCCGGAGCAGGCCGCTGCTGCGCCATGGTATGCCGAATACGGCGAAAAGCTGCTCGTGGGTGGAAACCTCACGTTTTTCTATGGCGGGCGGCGCGCCGATCAGGAACCGGCCTTCCGGCCGATTTGGCAGGCGCATTACGACGCCGGTGACGAGGCGGACGGCGTGCCGATGCGCTGCTTGGTCACCGGCGAGCGGGTGGTGCCCGCAGCGGTTCACCCATCGATCAAAAAGGTATATGGTGCTCGATCATCCGGCGCGGCGCTCGTGTCGTTCAATGCCGATGCGTTCTGCTCCTATGAGCGGAAACAAAACTGCAATGCGCCGGTCAGCCACTATGCCGCGTTTGCTTACACCGCCGCGCTGAATGCGCTGCTGGCCGACCCCACCCATTTTCGCCGGTTCGGCGATGTCACGGTGGTTTATTGGGCGGAGGACGCCGCCGAGCAGTATGCAAATATGTTCAGCGGCTTGCTCGACGGCGGCAACGTGACCGACAACGATCTGGATGCCGCAATGAACGCGCTCGTGCACGGACGCGCCTGCAATTGGGACGCGTTTCCGCTGCACCCGGACAATCATTTTTATGTGCTGGGCATTGCGCCAAACGCCGCGCGGCTTTCGGTGTGTTTTTTCCTGCAGGATCGCTTTGGGGCGTTCGTTTCGCATTTTCAGGAGCACTACGACCGGCTGCGCATTGTGCGGCCGTCGTTTGAGCAGACAGAAAATCTGCCGCTCTGGCGGCTGCTGGGCGAAACCGTTCGAAAAAAGAAGAAGCCTGCAAAGCCGACTGCGACCGCGCCCAAAGCAGATGCTCCGTCGGATGAAAAAGACCGGGAAAAACCCACAGCGCCGCTTCTCCATTTGGCAGCCGATACGCTGCGCGCCATTTTGCTCGGCGGCCGCTACCCGACCACGCTGTATCAGAACGTGATGCTGCGCATTCGCGCCGAACATGAGGTGCCGTATGCCAAAGCGGCCATCATCAAAGCGTACTTATTAAAAAACGGAACCAATCCCAAATTCAAGGAGGTACTCACGGTGGAATTAAACGAAGCGAGCGTTTATCAGCCCTATGTGCTCGGGCGGCTGTTCTCGGTGCTCGAGGACTTGCAGTCTCAAGCCAACCCCGGCATTAACACGACCATTAAGGACAAATATTTCACCTCGGCCTGCGCCACCCCGGCGGTGGTGTTTCCCACGCTGCTGAAGCTGGCGGAAAAGCATCTGCGCAAGCTGGACGCCGGTCAGAAGGTATATTATTCCAAACAAATCGGTGAACTGATCAACCGGATTACCGAAAGCTATCCGGCGCACCTCACGCTCAGCGATCAGGGCATTTTTCAGCTCGGCTATTATCATCAAACCCAGAAGCGATACACCCCCAAACATACAACCAACCCCAACAATCTGAAGGAGGAAACTGACCATGTTTGACCAAGCCATTCGCAACCGCTATGAATTTGTGATTTTGTTCGACGTAGAAAACGGGAACCCCAACGGCGACCCGGATGCGGGCAATATGCCGCGCATCGACCCGGAAACCAACCTGGGGCTGGTAACGGACGTTTGCCTCAAGCGGAAAATCCGCAATTATGTGGAGGCCGTTCGGGAGAACGTGCCGGGCTACCGCATCTACATCAAAGACAGTGTCCCCCTGAATCGCCTGGATGCCGAAGCGTACGCCTATTTGAATGTGGACGAAAAGAATGTGAAAGAAGCAAAAAAGAAGGATCCGGCGCTCGATGCTAAGATTCGGGACTTTATGTGCAGTAATTTTTACGATATTCGCACCTTTGGCGCGGTGATGACCACATTTACCAAAGGCGCATTGAATTGCGGCCAGGTGCGCGGGCCGGTTCAGCTGGGCTTTTCACGCTCGGTGGAGCCGGTGATCCCGCAGGAAATCACCATCACCCGCGTTGCCATCACGAAGGAAGACGACGCGGAGAAAAAGAACACCGAAATGGGCCGCAAATACATCATTCCCTATGGCTTGTATCGCTGCGAGGGGTATGTTTCGGCGAATTTGGCGCGAAAAACGACCGGCTTTTCGGAGGAGGACCTCCAGCTGCTTTGGCAGGCCATTTTGAACATGTTCGAGCTCGACCATGCGGCAGCGCGCGGAAATATGGCGGTGCGCGAGCTGATCGTGTTCAAGCATGCGTCGGAGCTGGGCAACGCGCCCGCGTGGAAGTTGTTTAACACAGTGCAGGTCAAGCGCAAAGACGGTGTGCAGGTGGCCCGCGCATATTCGGATTACGATGTGTGTGTGCAGACGGACGCCATTCCGGAGGGAGTGACGGTGCAGCGCATGGGGTAAACGAATATGAGGAAGCCGATTTTCTGCAAATTTCCGGGCTGCAGCATTTTCTGTTCTGCCGCCGTCAGTGGGCACTGATTCATGTGGAGAATCAATGGGCAGAAAATTTTCGCACGGTAGACGGAGAACTGCTGCACACCCGCGCCCACGAAGAAGGCCTGGTGGAAAAGCGCGGCGATCGGGTGTTGATCCACGGTGCGGCAGTGTATTCCCGCCGAATGGGCGTTTCGGGCCAGTGTGATGTGGTGGAATTTCGGCGCAGCCGCAGCGGTGTTCCAATCGCCGGATGGGAAGGAATGTGGCAGCCGCTTCCCATTGAATATAAGCGCGGCAGCCCAAAAGAAAATGCCTGCGATGAAGCGCAGCTCTGCGCCCAAGCCATGTGCTTGGAAGAAATGCTGTGCTGTTCCATTGCCTGCGGTGCGCTGTTCTACGGCGAAACGCGGCGGCGGGAGCCGGTGCAGTTTACCGAAGATTTGCGCAGCCAGGTGCGGGATGCATTTTTGGAAATGCACGAGCTCTACGAGCGGGGCAGAACCCCTGCCGCCAGGCCGGGCAAATTCTGCAATGCCTGCTCACTGAAGGACCTGTGCCTGCCACGGCTGCGCCGAACGCCCTCGGTGGCGCAGTATCTGGCCGAAAGGATGGCGAATCTGCCATGAAAAAGCTGCTGAATACGCTGTTCGTGCTCACAGAGGATAGCTATCTGACCTTGGATGGCGAAAACGTGGTGGTAAAGCGCGCGGATGTGGAAACCGGCCGGTTTCCGCTCCATACGTTGGAGAGCATCTGCTCGTTTGCCTATCCGGGCGCAAGCCCGGCGCTGATGGGCGCCTGCGTGAACCGAAATGTGAACCTGTGCTTCTGCAC
>CAKUME010000106.1 GCA_934667575.1 uncultured Eubacteriales bacterium
GGCCTTCCCGATGTCCGGGCGGATCGTCCATAAGATGGGACTGAAGGAAGACCCGCAGAACTTTTTGCTGATGCACGCCGCGGGTGTGAACGTGTCGGGTCAAATCGCCTCGGTGATCGCGGGCGGGCTGATCTTGAACTTGCTGGGCTGAGGAGGACTTTGAAATGCACATCAACGTAGACGCTTTTTTGCAAACACTTCCGATGATGGCCAAGGGCATGGGCGGCATTTTCATTGTGACCGCCGTGATCATTCTTTGCATGCTGATCTTGCGCAAGGCCGCGAAATAAAAATAACATAAATACAAAAAAGCACCGCCCGATGCCGCTGTGATGCGCTCGGAGCGGTGTTTTTTGTCTGCAAAGGAATTCGCCCAAATCAAACGGAAGCCGTCGGCGCAGCGGGCGGGCACAGCGAAGCCGAATAGAACCGGCACACGCCCTCGCACGCGTCAATGCCCAAAAACAGCGACGCGGGCAGCCCCTGCACCAGCAGGTTCAGCTTTTGCGCGCCGTGGGTGATCCAGAGCCGTTCGCCCGCCCGGCGCACCGAGAGCGTTTGCATTTGGCTGCCGTCCACCGGATACTCAAGGCCGCACAGCTTCTGCCACGTCACGCGTCCGTTGGTTTCGTGCATCTGCCACACGTTGAGGCCGTTTTTCCAAACGACGACCTCAATATAATTGCCGAAGCGCAAATGGCCGCCTGCGTCCGGCTCCAGCTCGTTGGCCAGCACAATGAGCGGCGCCGCGGCGTCCTCAAACCGAAACGACGTCGAAATTTTGCTGCCGTCGGCACAGGGCTGCGAAAAAAACAGCGAAATGTTTGCAAAGCCGCAGTCGTTGGCTTCGTCGCGGCCGCTGCAAATGTGGTCGGCCTCCTGGGTAAAAACGGGGAAAGATTCGTAGCGCCGGGTGTAGGCATAAATCATCTGCTGCGCCCAGGCGCCCGGGCAAAACGGGACGGAATTCATGGATTTTCACTCCTTTGAATGGATGAGTGTTTGGCTTTTATTATAACCCATTGCCGCTGCGAGGTCAATACCCATTTTCGGTGTTGGGCGGTCGCGAAAGCATTGCATGGCGCGCTGCGCCCGTTTCACGCACGATGCGCGCAAAAAAAGCGCCCCTGCGCCGCTTTCGCCGCGCAGAAGCGCTCTGCACTCCCCCTCACCGCCATTTCGGCTGCGGGCGGGGAACGATTTTATCTCGCCGCGCGCACGATCAGTGCACGATCAGGCTTTCGCCGGTCATCTGCGCAGGTTTTTCCATGCCGTAAATATCGATCATCGTCGGCGCAATGTCGGCCAGGCGGCCGCCGGTGCGCAGCTTGCACGGATATCCGACCACGCAGAACGGCACCGGGTTGGTGGTGTGCGCGGTAAACGGTTCGCCGTTGTCCGCAATCATGCGGTCGGCGTTGCCGTGGTCGGCGGTAATGAGCAGCACGCCGCCCATGTCGTGCACCGCATCGGCCACACGGCCCACGCAGGTGTCCACCGCTTCCACCGCTTTGACTGCGGCATCGAACACACCGGTGTGGCCAACCATGTCGCAGTTGGCAAAGTTGAGGATCACGGCGTCATATTTGCCGGAGCGAATCTGCTCCGTGACTGCGTCGCAAACCTCATAGGCGCTCATTTCCGGCTTGAGGTCGAAGGTGGGCACGTCCGGCGACTGGATCAGAATGCGATCCTCGCCCGGGAAGGTTTTTTCTTCGCCGCCGTTGAAGAAGAACGTGACGTGCGCATACTTCTGCGTTTCGGCAATGCGCAGCTGGGTCATGTGGTGCTTGCTCAGGAACTCGCCCATGGTCATATCCAGCTCCTGCGGCGGATAAGCCACCGACACGTTCGGCATCTCGGCGTCATACTGCGTCATGCAAACGTAATGCACCGGGAAATATTTGCGCGCAAAGCCCTTGAAATCGGGATCGACAAACGTGCGGGTCAGCTGACGCGCACGGTCGGGGCGGAAGTTGAAGCAAATCACGCTGTCGTTTTCGTGAATGGTGCCGTTCGGGTCGATCACGGTGGGCACCACAAATTCGTCGGTCACGCCCGCCGCGTAGGAAGCTTTCATGGCTTCCACCGGGCAATCGGCATGGTTGCCCTCGCCGAGCACCATGGCGCGATAGGCCTTTTCCACGCGGTCCCACGCAAAGTCGCGGTCCATGGCGTAGTAGCGGCCGCTGATCGTGGCAATTTTGCCCACGCCGAGCTTTTTGAACTCATCGCAGCACTGCTGCACATAGTGCACGCCCGAATCCGGCGGCACGTCGCGGCCGTCGGTGAGCGCATGGATATACACCTTGCTCAGGCCGCAGCGCTTTGCCATCTCGAGCAGGCCATACATATGGCGGATGTGGCTGTGCACGCCGCCGTCCGACAGCAGCCCCACCAGGTGCAGCGCGGAGTTGTGCGCTTTGCAGTTCTCCATGGCATCGAGCAGCACGCGGTTTTCAAAAAACACGCCGTCTTCAATATCTTTGGTGATGCGCACCAGCATCTGGAACACCACGCGGCCCGCGCCGATGTTCGTGTGGCCGACTTCGCTGTTGCCCATCTGGCCGTCCGGCAGGCCCACGTCGAGACCCGACGCGCCGATCTGGGTGGTCGGGTTATCGGCAAAAAGCCGGGTGAGGTTCGGGGTTTTGGCCGCGCGGATCGCGTTGCCCTTCACCTCGGGGCTGATGCCAAAGCCGTCCATGATACACAACACAACTGGTTTTTTCATCATAATGCAAGTCCTTTCCCGGAAAAAAATCAGACGCTCGCAGCCGCCACAATGGCCGCAAAGTCGGGCGCCTTCAGCGACGCGCCGCCGATCAGGCCGCCGTCCACATCGGGCTGCGCGAGCAGCTCGGCCGCGTTGCCCGCGTTCATCGAGCCGCCGTACTGAATGGTGGTGGCGTTGGCCGCCGCTTCTCCATACATGCCGGCGAGCACCTTGCGGATGGCCGCGCAGGTTTCCTCGGCCTGCGCCGGGGTGGCGGTAAGGCCGGTGCCAATGGCCCACACCGGCTCATAGGCGATGATCACGCGCTGGAGCTCCTCGGCCGAAACGCCCGCAAGGTCGAGCTTGGTCTGCATGCCGACCACTTCGTCGGTCACGCCGGAGAGGCGCTGATCCTTCACTTCGCCCACGCACAAAATCACCTTGAGCCCGGCGTCGAGCGCGGCGCGCACGCGCTGGTTCACGGTGGCGTCGGTTTCACCAAAATAGGTGCGGCGCTCGCTGTGGCCGATGATCACATACTGCACGCCCATTTCGGTGAGCATATCGGCCGAAATTTCGCCGGTGAACGCACCGGACTTGGCCCAGTGCACGTTCTCGGCACCCACGCCGATGGCAGTGCCTTTGGTGGCCTCCAGCGCCGCTGCCAAATCCACATAGGGCACGCACACCACCACGTCGCATTTTGCGTCCGCCACCAGCGGCTTGATCGCCTCGATCAGCGTTTTGGCCTCGGACGGGGTTTTGTTCATTTTCCAGTTGCCGGCGATCACCGCACGGCGAAGCGTCTTATTCATAATTCAAAAATCCTCTTTTCTTTTGGCATACAGACAAATGAACCAGAACCGAACGTGCGCCCGGCTCTGATTCAATGCGTTTGTGATTAGTCTTTGTCGTTCAGGCAGGAAATACCCGGCAGGTCTTTGCCCTCCAGGAATTCCAGCGAAGCGCCGCCGCCGGTGGAGATGTGGGTCATCTTGTCGGCAAAGCCCAGCTTTTCGATCGCCGCGGCCGAGTCGCCGCCGCCGATGATCGAAATAGAACCGCTGTCGGCCACCGCCTTGGCCACCGCAATGGTGCCGTTGGCAAAGTGATCCCACTCCGAAACGCCCATCGGCCCGTTCCACACCACGGTGCCCGCGCCGATCAGCGTTTTGGCAAACAACTCCTGCGTGGTCGGCCCAATGTCAAGGCCCATCCAGCCGTCCGGAATCGCGTCGGAATAAATGCGCATATAGGGGGTTTCGGGGTCGTAGGTGCGGCCCACAATGTTATCCACCGGCAGCAGGAAGCTCACGCCCTTGGCGCGCGCTTTGGCCATCATCTCGCGCGCGAGGTCGATCTTGTCCTCCTCGCAGATCGAGGTGCCAATGCTGTTGCCCATGGCGCGCATAAAGGTATAGGCCATGCCGCCGCCAATGATGAGCGTGTCCACCTTGTCGATCAGGTTCTCGATCACGCCGATTTTATCGGACACCTTCGCGCCGCCCAGAATGGCCACAAACGGGCGCTTCGGGTTTTCGAGCGCATTGCCCATCACGGTGATTTCCTTTTGAATGAGGAAGCCGCACACCGCCGGCAGATAGTCGGCCACGCCTGCCGTGGAAGCATGGGCGCGATGCGCCGAACCGAACGCGTCGTTCACATAAATATCCGCCAGCGAAGCCAGCTCCTTGGCCATTGCGGGATCGTTTTTGGTTTCGCGCGCGTCAAAGCGCACGTTCTCGAGCAGCACCGCCTTGCCCGGCTCCAGCGCGGCCACCTTGGCCTTGGCGTCGTCGCCCACAATGTCGGCTGCAAAAGTGACCACGCCGCCCAGATACTCGTTCAGGCGATCGGCCACCGGCTTCAGCGTGAACTTTTTGGCATCGTCCATTTTCGCCTTGGCCAGCAGCTCTGCCTTGGCCGCCGCCTGCTCCGCTTCGGGCAGCGCGTCCACCTTGGCTTTTTCCTTTTTGTTCAGGCCGAAGCCCTCGGTGAAAATTGCGTGCGGCTTGCCCATGTGGGAGCAAAGAATAACCTTTGCGCCATGCTCCAGCAGATATTTGATGGTGGGCAGCGCGCTGGTGATGCGCTTGTCGCTGGTAATCTCGCCGTCCTTCATCGGAACATTGAAGTCGCAGCGAACGAGCACGCGCTTGCCGCTCACGTCAATGTCTTCCACGCTTTTTTTGTTGAGATAATTCATGTGACACACCTCGTTTGGTTAATTTGTGAAAATAATATCCGGTCTGTTCCTATTATAAATTAGGATGGACATTTTTGCAAGAGAAAAATCGCCGAATTGTGGGTTTGGGC
>CAKUME010000107.1 GCA_934667575.1 uncultured Eubacteriales bacterium
TGGGACAACTGATACTGTGCCTTACCTCGCAATATCTTTTGTTGACGGCGCAATACACAAAAACGCACTTGCATTGCAGGTGCGTTTTTTTATTCGGCGCGTTCGGCGGCGCTCGGCGGTTTGGGCGACGAACATCCGATTACTTTCTTTACAATGACGCATTTTTATGATATACTGCATGCAGTGATGCGCGTTTATTTTGATCGAAAGGGTGTGGCTCATCTTGTCGATGCTGCGAAAATTCCAACCGTCGGATCAAGCGCTGGTTGCCCTCCGGTTTGGGCGATCGCCAAAGGAAGCAAGCCGCCTCATTCATGAATGGAATACCGGAAATTACCGGGGACGTTATTTTGAAATGTACGCGGTTTTGCACAACGAAACCGTTGTGGGCACAATTTCACTGTGCGCGCGTTCCCAGTCCGTGATATCGATCGGACCGGAGATTTTTGAAGCGTATCGGCAGCGCGGTTTTGCAAAAGCTGCGCTCACGGAAGCCATGCAAATGGCCAAAGAAAAACATTATCAGATCGTGCTGCAGCAAGTGAGAACCGATAACACCGCCAGCATCCGGCTGCATGAATCGTTGGGCTTTGAATCCGACCGCTATGTTTATCAAAACCAAAAAGGAAACGATGTCTTTCTCTATCTGAAAACCATTTAAACGATCACGGCGATATCCGGCCGCGAAAAACAGGCCGATGCTCCGCGCAGTTGACAGAGTGCGGAAAAGTGGGTATAATAAAAATAAAGAAACAAACGTCGCACTACGCGGAATACCGGATGAAGGGAGCGAAACCGTTTGCCTCGAAAATTTATGTTCACGCGGGAAGAAGTGTTGGCCGCCGCGCTCGCGATCACGCGGGAAAAAGGCGCCCACGCGGTGACTGCCCGCGCGCTGGGCGAAAAGCTGGGCTCCTCCTCCAAGCCGATCTTCAGCTTGTTTGAAAACATGGAGGACGTGGAGCGGGCGCTGCTGCAAACCGCAGACGATGTGTATCAGCACTACCTGCAATCGCAGATGCAAAAGAGCGAATATCCGCCCTACAAAGCCAGCGGCATGGCATATATCCACTTTGCCCGGGAGGAACGCGAGCTGTTTCGGCTGCTGTTCATGCGCGACCGCTCCGGGGAGCGTGTGCAGCCGGACAACGAATCCATCCGGCCGCTGCTGAACCTGATCCAACAGGCCATGGCGCTCACGGAAGAAGAGGCGCTCCTTTTTCACACCGAAATGTGGGTTTATGTGCACGGAATTGCCACGATGATCGCCACATCGTATCTGGACTGGGACGAGGCGCTCATCAGCCGGGTGGTTTCGGACGGATATATGGGGCTGAAAGCGCACTACACGGCGCGCGGCACGCAGCCGGCCCCAAATGCCCGCGCCGAAACCGACTGACCCCGCTCCGTTGTTTTTTTGATATTTCGCCGGCCGCACGGCATATTCTGCCCGGCTGCCGCCCATACTAACGCAAAAGCGCCGCGATGGCGCAGGTTAAGGAAAGGGCGGACGATGCGATGGCAAATCGGCAGCAGGCGGCGGAAACGCTGGCCGGAAACTTTGAACAGGATATCGCGCGGCTGAACGAAACACTGCGCGTGAACGAGAGCTTTGACCTGCTCACGCGCATGCTGCATATCGGCGGGCGCAAGGCGCAGTTTTATTTGATCGACGGCTTTGCCAAGGACGATCTGATGGAAAAGGTGATGCAGTTTTTGCTCGGGCTCAAGCCGGAGCAGCTGGCGCCCTGCGATTCCACCCAGGCGTTCGCAGACCATTTTATTCCCTACACCGAAACCGATGTGACCGCCGATGTGCGGCAGATCGTCACGTCGGTGCTCTCGGGCACTGTGGCGCTGCTGGTGGAAGGGTATTCGGAAGCGATGCTGATCGACGCGCGCACCTATCCGGCGCGTAGCGTGGAGGAACCGGACGATGACCGCGTGCTGCGCGGAGCGCACGACGGCTTTGTGGAAACGCTGGTGATGAACACCGCGCTGATTCGCCGCCGCCTGCGCGACCCGGCGCTCACCATGAAATATGTGCAGGTCACCGAGGGCTCGCGCGCCGATGTGGTGCTCTGCTATCTGGCGGGCAAGGCCGACCCGAAGCTGGTGGCACAAACGGAAACCGAGCTGAAAAACGTGCGCGCCCGCACGCTCACACTGGGGCAGGCCAGCATCAGCGAATCGCTGATGCATCGGCAATGGTATAACCCGTTTCCGCGCGTGCGCTACACCGAGCGGCCGGACACCGCCGCGGCCTGCGTGGCCGAGGGCAAGGTGCTGCTGATCACGGACAATTCGCCGTCGGTGATGATTCTGCAATCCACGGTGTTCGATTTTGCGCAGGATACCAACGACTTCTATTTTCCGCCGGTTGCGGGCACCTATCTGCGGTTGGTGCGCATTTTGGTGTTTCTCACCACGCTGCTGCTCACCCCCACCTGGTATCTGCTCATCCGCAATCCGGACTGGATTCCCGGCTGGCTGGAGTTCATCAAGATCAAAGAGGGCAATTCCGTGCCGGTGCTGCTCCAGCTGCTGCTGATCGAGTTTATTCTGGATGGGCTCAAGCTGGCCTCGCTGAATACCCCCGGCGCGCTGAGCAATTCATTCAGCGTGGTCAGCGCGTTGATACTGGGTGATTTTGCCATTTCATCGGGTTGGGTCGTGCCCGAAACGGTGCTGTATATGGCCTTTATCGCCATCGGCACATTTACGCAGCCCAGCTTTGAACTGGGCTACGCATTCAAGATGTGCCGCATCGCCATGCTGGTGCTGATCGCCATTGCCGACCTGTGGGGGCTGCTGGCGGGCATTGCGCTCACGGTGGTGCTCGCCGCCACCACTCATCCGATCGGCGGCGGCCACTATCTGGCTCCGCTGATCCCGTTCAACGGGCGCGACCTGCTCACGCATTTTATCCGCCGCCCCATTGGTCCACACAACACCTGACGCGCCGCACAAAAAAATCCGGCCGACGCATGGGAGGTTTTTCCCGTGTGCACGGCCGGTTTTTGTTCGTTTTTTGATGGTTTGCGGCGCTTCAGCAAAGGGGCGCGTCGCTTTTGCAGCCGCCGAAATACTCGAGCGCCATCGGCACTTGGAACAACGTGTCGGGGTTGCTCATCAGCCCGCGAAAACGCGGCTCATCGGCCACAAACAGGTCGATATAGTTATACTCCGTGCCGTGCGCGCGGCCGATCACATAGCCGAGGCGGCTGGCTGCCATCAGGTGCTGAATGGCGCTCACCAGCGCGCCTGCCTGCCGCGCGTCCTGCGCCGCCTGCTCGGTGGCCGGGTAGTAAAAAAAGCAGAACACGCCGCCCATGGCGGCCAGCTCCGCCGACTCCTCCTCCGGCGCGGCGATCAGGTGCGGGTGCGCGGTGAGCCCGACCAAGATGTCCTCGCGCAGATTGCCGTTGTCGTCTTCGGCATCGCTGCGGCTGTATTCCATCAGCACGGCGGTGGGGTCGTCGGCAAACAGCCACGCGTTGTCCACCGGTGCGCGGCGCACGGTTTCGCAAAACTCCTCCAAGGTTTGGCGCGTGCCCACCGGCGTGGCTTCGGGCGCCGTGGCGCAGCGGATCTCCCCGATGAACTGCTCGGTGTAGGCTTCGCCGAGAAAAAGATAGAAGATCATGCGGCACAGCGCTATGTTTTCCGCCTCGGTGCGTTTTTGAAACACCGGCGACACCACAAACAAATGGTATTTTTGCTCCTCCTCGTCGGCGGTGCTGTACACCGTGAACAGCGCGGAGTTCCACGGCAGGCCGGTCATTTTTTGAAGCTCGGCCTGCGGCGCACGGAGCGGACGGCGAAAACCGCGGAACGACCAGTTGGGAATCTCCGGCGACATGTTGGCCCAGTAGCGGCACACAAACTGCTGAGTTTTGCTGCCGCACGGGCAGAGCATAATATAATATTTTTCGTCGCTGCGCCCCACCTCGCACAGCGCGGGCAGCCCCAGCGACTCGAGCTGGTTGCCGATCTGGCTGGCGGCGGCATCGCAGTCGCCGCGGTCAATTTTCAGTTGCAGCGACGCGCAGTGCGTGATAAACCATCGCCAAAACACGATCACCCGCTGCCGCAGCGTCCCGTCCAAATAGGCCATTTTTTTCTTGCTCCCCCGTTTTGCACATATTTTGATTCGTTGAACAGCATACCACATTCGCGGCCAAAAGTCAACGATTCAGCCCAATGGAAGCGAAAAACGACGCGCTGTCGGTGCCGGCGGGCCGCAAAAAACGCTTCATGCCAAACAGGCTTTCCGGCCCGGTCACATGGGTGACGCCGCTTTCGCACGAGAGCGAAGCCGAAAACCCCAGCTCGCGCACCAGTTGCTCCGACCGCTCGGTGAAGCTGCCAAACGGATACACCATGGTGTTGGGCGTGAAACCGAGCTCATCGCGGATGCGCTGCTGTAATTTTTGAATGTCTGCGCCCACCGTGCGGCGGTAATCGTCCATCGTTTCCCATTTTAAGCTGGCGCATCCATGGCGGCTGCGATCGTAGGTGTGCAGATTATAGGTATGATTCTGAATTTCGATTAGGCCGGACTGCTGCATTTCGCGCAGCTGATTCCAAGTGCAGTGCGAATAGTAGGCGTTGTTTTCATCCCGCTCCGAAAACAGATCTGTGTAGCGGCCGATGATGGAGATCACCGCCTTCATGCCGCGTTCGCGCAGCAGTGGGTAGGCGTAGAGATAATTGTTGTAATATCCGTCGTCAAATGTGATCACCACGGGCTTTTCGGGGAGCGTCGCGCCGCCCGACACCGATGCGATCACCTCGGTCATGGTAACGGAGGTGTAGCCGTGCGCGGTGAGATAATCCAGATCCTGCGCAAGCTGCGCGGGCGAAACCACATATTTGCCCGCGCGAGCCGGGTCCTTGAGCACGCTGTGATACATCAGCACCGGCACCGCCACACCGGCGTTTGCCGAAACCGGACGCACCGCTGCACGCGCCGCCGCCGCGGCCAGGCTGAGCGCCGCAATCAGCAGGGCGGCCAACCCCGCCGCCGC
>CAKUME010000108.1 GCA_934667575.1 uncultured Eubacteriales bacterium
TCATAGTTTACGCTGCCGTCGGTGCCAAAGGGCGTAATAATCGCGGTGGCGACGCCGGTAAAAACACAAGGCTTCATCCCTGAATCAGATCCTTTCCGTAACAAAAATGCGGATTGTGGGCAGGGCGATCAATCCATATAGCCTTCCGCGCAGAGCAGCTCCGCCATCAGCACGCCGCCGCCGGCCGCGCCGCGCAGCGTGTTGTGCGAAAGGCAGACAAACTTGATATCATACTGCGTATCCGGGCGCAGCCGACCGATCGAAACCGCCATGCCGCCCTCGAGCATGCGGTCGAGCTTGGGCTGCGGGCGGTCGTTTTCGGAAAAATAATGCAAAAACTGCTTGGGCGCAGAGGGCAGATTCAGCTCCTGTGCGCGGCCGCGGTAACTTTCCCAGCGATGAATAATTTCTTCCATCGGCACCTTTTTTTCGTATGCCACAAACACGGCCGCCGTGTGACCGTCCGAAACCGGCACGCGCAGGCACTGGGCCGTGATCGACGGCGATGCGGCGTTCACGATGTGGCCGTTTTCCACATGTCCCCAGATTTTGAGCGGCTCCTGCTCCGACTTTTCTTCCTCGCCGCCGATATAGGGAATCACATTGTCCAAAATTTCCGGGAAGCGCGCAAAGGTCTTGCCTGCGCCCGAAATCGCCTGATAGGTGCAGGCGAGCACGCGCGTCACATTCAAGTCCATCAGCGGCTGCACCGCAGGCACATAGCTTTGCAGCGAGCAGTTCGACTTCACGGCGATAAATCCGCGCTTGGTGCCCAGCCGCTTGCGCTGCGCGGGAATCACCGCCGCATGGTCGGCGTTGATCTCGGGAATGATCATCGGCACATCCGGCACTCCACGATTGGCGCTGTTGTTGGAAATCACCGGGCACTCCGCGCGGGCATAGGTTTCCTCCAGCGCGCGAATTTCGTCTTTTTTCATGTTCACCGCGCAAAAAACAAAGTCCACCAGCGCCGTCACGGCCGCCACGTCTTTTTCCGCGTCGAGCACCATCATGTCTTTCACTTTTTCCGGAATCGGTTCGCTCATTGCCCAGCGGCTGCCCACCGCCTCGGCATACGGCTTGCCGGCCGAATTGGCGCTGGCCGCCAGCGCCGCAATTTCAAACCACGGATGATCCTTCAAAATCGTAATAAAACGCTGGCCGACCATGCCGGTTGCGCCGATAATGCCCACTTTATATTTTTTCATCACAGATAAGCCTCCCTGAGCCTTCATTTCCGTATTTTTTGAAATTCTGCGGCAAACTGCTTGCCACAGCCTTCAGAATGCAATATAATAGTATAATACCATAGGAGCGGCGAACTTGTCAAACCTATTTTTTGATATTCGTCCGTTTTGCGCGAAATTTGTGCGCAAAATCCGGAAAGGAAGTTTTTGTGAATATGCATATGCTGCGCAGCGATTTTAAGTATGATTTGCCGGAGGAGCTGATTGCTCAAACGCCGGTGGAACCCCGCGACCATTCCCGGCTCATGACGCTCGACCGCAAAACCGGCGCGATCACCCATCGCCATTTTTACGATATTGTCGATCTGCTCGAGCCGGGCGACTGCCTCATTGTGAACGACTCGCGCGTGCTGCCCTCGCGCATCTACGGCGAAAAGGAGGGCACCGGCGCGCATGTGGAATTCCTGCTCCTCAGCCCCAAGGGCAACGATGTGTGGGAGGTGCTCACCGGCCCCGGCCGCCGTGCCAAACCGGGCGCCCGCTTTTCGTTTGGCGGCGGCTTGCTGCGTGCCGAGGTAACGGACGTGGTGGAGGGCGGCAACCGGCTTGCGCATTTTGAATACGACGGCAATTTTTACAATATTCTCGAGCAAATTGGCCAAATGCCCCTGCCGCACTACATTAAAGCCGAGCTGAAAGACAAGGAGCGCTACCAAACGGTCTATTCCCGCGAGCTTGGCTCCGCCGCTGCGCCCACTGCCGGGCTGCACTTCACCAAGGAACTGATGCAGCGGCTCACCGACAAGGGAGTGCGCATCGGCTACGTCACGCTGCACGTCGGGCTCGGCACCTTTCGGCCGGTGAAGGAGGACGACATCACGCAGCACCAGATGCACTCCGAGCATTACCATCTCCCGGCCGAAACGGCACAGCTGATCAACGAGACCAAGGCGGCGGGCAAGCGTGTGATCGCCGTGGGCACCACCAGCTGCCGCACGCTGGAGTCGGTGGCCACGTTCGACGGCAAAATCCACGAAGCGGACGGCTGGACAAGCATTTTTATTTATCCGGGCTATGAATACAAGGTGCTCGACGGGCTGATTACCAATTTTCATTTGCCGGAAAGCACGCTGATTATGTTGGTTGCCGCGTTTGCCGGTTATGACCATACTATGCAGGCCTACCGTGAAGCGGTACAGGAAAAATACCGCTTTTTCAGCTTTGGCGACGCCATGTTCATTCATTGAAACGCCAACTATCGAGCAGAAATCCCGTGTGGATTTTCTTCAATGAAGCGCTGCCATCAGAAGCATGAAAAACAACATCGGCGCGGCCGCGCCGGACGGTGAAGATTAAAATATTTTGAAAGGAACCCTTTATTATCATGTTACAAATTATTGCACGGCAGGGACGCGCGCGGCGCGGCATCCTGCAAACCCCGCACGGCACCGTGCAGACGCCGGTGTTTATGAATGTGGCCACCAGCGCCGCGATCAAGGGCGGCATTTCGGCGCTCGATCTGCAGGAGTTGAAGTGTCAGATTATGCTTTGCAATACCTACCACCTGCACATTCGCCCCGGCGACGAACTAATCGCCGGGCTGGGCGGCGTGCGGGAATTCACCCGCTGGAGCGGGCCGGTGCTCACCGACAGCGGCGGTTTTCAGGTGTTCTCGCTCGCGTCATTGCGCAAGATCAAGGAGGAGGGCGTTACCTTTGCGTCCCATCTGGACGGCGCGCGCATTTTCATGGGACCGGAGGAGAGCATGCAGATTCAGTCGCACCTCGGATCCACCATTGCCATGGCGTTCGACGAATGCGTGGCCAATCCCGCCCAGCGCGCCTACGCCGAGCAGTCCTGCGCGCGCACCGTGCGCTGGCTCGCGCGCTGCAAAGCGGAGATGAAGCGCCTCAATGCGCTGCCCGAAACCCTTAACCCGCAGCAGTGGCTGTTCGGCATCAATCAGGGCTGCACCTTCGATGATCTGCGTGTGGCGCACATGCGCGAAATTGCGAAGCTCGATCTCGACGGCTATGCCATTGGCGGCCTCGCAGTGGGCGAGCCTGCGTCTGAGATGTATCATATTATCGATCTGGTTGAGCCCGAAATGCCGACGGATAAGCCGCGCTACCTGATGGGCGTTGGCACCCCGGGGAATATTCTGGAGGGCGTGCGCCTCGGCGTGGATATGTTTGACTGCGTTATGCCCAGCCGCAACGCGCGCCACGGCCGCATTGCCACTTGGGCCGGTCAGGTCAACCTCAACAACGCAAAATATCAGCGCGACCCGCTGCCGCTCGACCCCGAATGTGACTGCCCGGTGTGCCGCAGCTTTAGCCGCGCCTACATCCGCCATCTGCTGAAAGCCAACGAAATGCTCGGCATGCGCCTGGCCGTGATGCACAATCTCTATTTTTACAACACGCTCATGGAGCGCATTCGCGCGGCAATTGAGGAAGGCTCATTCGACCGCTTCCACGCGGAATATTTTGAAAAGCTCGACCGCCGCATCTGAGTTTGCCGCCGCATTTATAAATGTTTTGTAAATTCATGTATTCTTTCGGAAAATGCTCTTGCGTTCATCCCGAAATTTTGCTATAATGAAACAATCAATAAGAAGGAGTTGTCAAACAATGTTTTCTATTTCTAATCTGGTCCTGCTGGCGAGCGGCAGCGAATCCGGCCAAAACGGTTCGGTGGGCTCCATGCTGCTCAGCCTTGCGCCCATTCTGCTGGTGATGGTGCTCATGTATTTCATGCTCATTCGCCCGCAGAACAAAAAGAAGAAGGCCGAGGATAAAATGCGCAATGAGCTGCGCGTGGGCGACGAGATTACCACCATCGGCGGTATTGTGGGCCGTGTGGTTGGCATCAAAGAGGATACCAATTCGCTGATCATCGAAACCGGCGCGGATCGCAGCAAGATTCACATCAAAAAATGGGCGATCGGCAGCTGCGACACCAAGCACGACGACGACGCAGAATGATCCCGGAATAAAGCGCCGGGGCAGCGCATACATTTGGTAGCAGAACGATGAGCGGAGGAGAGAAACGATATGGATCACACCTCTTTTCTTGCCCGGCTCCGCATTCTGCTGCTGGGCACCGCGGCGGGCGCGGCGGCCTGCACGCTGCTGCTGGTCATTTTTGCGGCGGCCTGTGTGGGGCTGCGCCGCATTCCGCAGGCTGCGCTCGTGCCGCTCACCATTGCGGCAGCCGCAGTGGGGGCGTTTTTGGCTGGGTGGGTCAGCGGTGCGCTTTCCGGCCGCCATGGGCTGATTTATGGGCTTTGCAGCGCGCTGCTGCTGTTTTTGCTCCTGTTTATCTGCGGCGAGATTCTCACGCGCGACGGCCTCTCGGCGGCAGTGTACATCCGCTTTGGCGTGATGCTCCTGCTGGGCATGCTGGGCGGCATTGCGGGGGTGAACCGCCGGCTCCGGTATTGACGAACCCATGCAAACAAGGGGAGAAGCGGCGTGCCGGCTTCTCCTTTTTTGCAGTTCTAACCGCACGGCGGCGCGCATAATCCTTTTCTTGAACCACATTTGGGGAAAGGAGCGGAGCACGATGCGGATCAAACACCGGTGGACAGACCGCTTGGCCGTGCGCCGCCCCCAGACCGATCGCGCCGCAAACACACCGCGTGCGCTGAAGCCGGTCGAGGGGCGCGCGCCCGGTCGGGTGGATGGAACGGCTGCGTTGGGGGCGGCGTTGATTTTGGCGGGCATTGCATCGGGCGCGCTGCTTTGCCGTACCCGCCCGGCGGAAACCGCCCGATTGGCTGCGGAATTTATTCGCTTTCGGCAGCAGAGCGCCTTCCGCGCGGTGTTCGAC
>CAKUME010000109.1 GCA_934667575.1 uncultured Eubacteriales bacterium
GAGTGGGAAAACGAGCGGCTGGATCGCGCGGTGGCGGAGGAGGTGGACGCGCTCACGCGCTCGGCGGTGCAAAAGCTGCTCGAGCAGGGCGGTGTCACCGTGAACGGCGTGCCTGCCGCCAAGAACACGCGCCTGCGCCCCGGCGACGAAATTTGCGTGACCGTACCGGAGCCGGAACCGGTGGAAGCGCGCCCCGAGCCCATTCCGCTCGATATTGTGTATGAAGACGGCGACCTGCTGGTGGTCAACAAGCCCAAGGATATGGTGGTGCATCCCGCGCCCGGCCACGCTTCCGGCACACTGGTGAACGCGCTGCTCGCGCATTGCGGCGATTCGCTTTCCGGCATCAACGGCGAGCTTCGCCCGGGCATTGTGCACCGCATCGACAAAGACACCAGCGGGCTGCTGATCGTGGCCAAAAACGACTTTGCCCATCGCGGGCTGGCCGCGCAGATTGAAGCGCATTCGTTCACGCGCGAGTATCAGGCGGTGGTCTACGGCACGCTGCGCGACGACAGCGGCACGGTGGACGCGCCGATCGGCCGCGATCCCGTGGACCGCAAGCGCATGACCGTGACCGACCGCCATGCGCGCCATGCCGTCACGCACTATCAGGTGCTCGCGCGCTACCGCGGGTTCACCCATGTGCGCCTGCGGCTCGAAACCGGCCGCACCCATCAAATTCGCGTTCACATGGCCTATATCGGCCACCCGGTGGCGGGCGATCCGGTTTATGGGCCGCGCAAGGTCATCACTCGGTTGGGCGGGCAGTGCCTCCACGCGGGCAAAATCGGCTTTGTGCACCCCCGCACCGGCGCCTATCTGGAGTTTGAAGCGCCACTGCCGGACTATTTTACTTCGTTTCTGCGCGGGCTGGAGCCGCTCGGAACTTGACTCAATGCAAACGATTCCGGCACTTGTGCCGGATGGATATATTATCACACTTTTTTCCCGCTTCGGTGCCGAGGCGAAGAAAGGAAGGTTGTCAATGTTGGATTCCAATACGAAAAAAGAATTGGCCATTGATGCGTGCAAAGTGCGCATGGGCGTGATCGAGGGCGTATACCATGCGCATTCGGGTCACCCGGGCGGTTCGCTGTCCATCGCCGAGGCGCTGGTGTGGCTTTATCACCGCGAAATGCATGTGGACCCCCACAATCCCAAAGACCCGAACCGCGACCGCTTTGTGCTCTCCAAAGGCCATTGCGCGCCGGCGCTCTATGCCGTTTTGGCGCAAATGGGTTATTTTCCGGAATCGGAAATTTCCAAGCTGCGTCACACCGGCGCAATGCTTCAGGGCCATCCGGACATGAAGGGCACGCCCGGCGTGGATATGTCCACCGGTTCGCTGGGGCAGGGCGTGTCGGCGGCATGCGGCATGGCGCTTTCCGCCAAGCTGCATGGGCAGGATTACCGCGTTTATACCATTCTGGGCGACGGCGAGATCGAGGAAGGTCAGGTGTGGGAGGCGGCGATGTTTGCCGCAGCCAAAAAGCTCGATAATCTGGTGGCCATGGTGGATAACAATAATTTGCAGATCGACGGCACCATCGAGGAGGTCAACTCGCCCTATCCGATCGACGAAAAGTTTGCGGCGTTTGGCTGGCATGTGATCAACATCGACGGTCAAAGCTTCGATCAAATCGCCGATGCGCTGGCGGAAGCACGCACCGTGGCCGGCAAGCCCACCGCGATTGTTATGAAAACGATCAAGGGCAAGGGCGTTTCCTACATGGAAGATCAGGTTGGCTGGCACGGCAGCGCCCCCAACGAGGCGCAGTACCATCAGGCAATGGACGAATTGCGCGCCGAGCTGGCGCGCTTGCAGGCGTAAACCGCGGCCGCGTTGTGAAAGGAAGGCTCATCAATGGCAGAAGTGATTAAAAAAGCAACCCGCGAGGCCTACGGCGAAGCGCTGACGGCGATCGCGCCCGAATTCCCGAATCTGGTGGTGCTGGACGCGGATCTGGCGGCGGCCACCAAGACCGGCATTTTCAAAAAGAAATACCCCGAGCGCCACATTGACTGCGGCATTGCCGAGGGCAACATGATCGGCGTGGCGGCCGGGCTGGCGGCGAGCGGCAATATCGTGTTTGCGAGCAGCTTTGCCATGTTCGCGGCGGGGCGTGCGTTTGAGCAGATCCGCAACTCGGTGGCGTATCCGCACCTCAATGTGAAAATCGGTGCGACCCATGCGGGCGTGTCGGTGGGCGAAGACGGCGCCACCCATCAGTGCTGCGAAGATATCGCGCTGATGCGCGCCATTCCGGGCATGGTGATTCTCAATCCCGCCGACGATGTGGAAACGCTCCAGGCGGTGCGCGCGGCGGCGGCCTACAATGGCCCGGTGTATCTGCGCTTTGGGCGGCTTGCGGTGGAACGCATTTTTGACGAAAGCTATCATTTTGAAATCGGCAAGGGCGCGCAGCTCACCGACGGCAGCGACGTGACCATTGCGGCGACCGGCCTGATGGTGGGCGAAGCGCTTGCGGCGCAAAAGCTGCTCGCGGCCGAGGGCATTTCGGCGCGCGTGCTCGATATTGCCACGATCAAACCGCTCGACGATGCGCTGCTGCTGCGCGCGGCGGCGGAAACCGGTGCCATTGTGACCGCCGAGGAGCACAATATCATCGGCGGACTGGGCAGCGCGGTGGCAGAGCTGGTGGGCGAGCATTGCCCCGTGCCGGTGGTGCGCGTGGGCGTGCGCGACACGTTTGGCAAATCCGGCCCCGCCAAGGAGCTGCTGCAAGTGTTCGGTTTGGATGCGGCGCACATTGCGGAGGCGGCCAAGCGCGCCGTCGCGATGAAAAAATAAATTCATCTGCAGCAAAAAGGAGAGACTTTTCATGAACATCGAGGAAAAAGAGCGGTTTCAGTTTCTCGAAGCCAAGCCCGTGTGGCAGCTCGGCGAAGAAAACACCATGAACCGCACCGTGAGCTTCTGCACGGATGTGGCAGGCGACTGCCGCGACGCGGTGCTCTATGCGGCGGCATCGTGCAGCTATGTGGTGCTGGTGAATGGCAAAATGATCGCGCACGGACCGCAGCGCTGCGCCCATGGGTTTTATCGCGTGGATGCGCTCGCGCTGGGGTCGCACCTCACGGACGGCGTGAATGTGATCGCGGTGCGCGTGGCGGGCTACAATGCGAACAGTTTTTCCAATCTGGATCAGCCGTCGTTCTTCTGCGGCGAAATTCGCTGCGGCGATCGTCTGCTTGCCTACACCGGCGATCGCTCGCTGGGCTGGCGCGCCTATGTCTGTGCCGAGCGGCTGCAAAAGGTGCCGCGCTTTTCCTATCAGCGCACGTTTTTGGAGTCCTACGATCTGGCGCGCGGCAGCTTTGCATGCGAGCGCGGGGTGGGCGATGCGGAATGCGTGATTGTGGAAACCCAGCCGAAGGTTTTTCTCTGCCGCAATGTGCCGGTTGGCGATTATGAAGCGCTGCTGCCGCAGCCGCTCCAGCAGGGCACCTTTACCGTAACGGCGCGGGAGTCGGACAAGTGGGCCCGCCGGGAGGCGGCCGGTGTTTCGCCCGAGTACAAGGGCTTTGCCCGCGATGAGGTGGAATACGCGAGCTTTGCGGATTATGACCGATTCGATTTCGGCGCGCCCCAGCCCTGCCCGCCCATGGGCGTGGCGCAGCACATTGCCGACGGCGAATACATGGACCTCGACTTTGGCCGCGATTATGCGGGCTGCTTTGAGTTCGACGTGAGCGGAAAGTGCGACACGCTGTTTTTTGCGTTCGATGAAATTTTGCTGAACGGTCAGGTGAACCCGATGCGGTTTTCCTGCTTTGCGCTGATCAGCTGGCAAAATCTCGACGGCAGCTATCACTTTGTGTCGGCGGAACCCTACACGCTGCGTTATCTGCGCATTGCGGTGCGCGGCGGCAAGGTGCGCATTGCCAACCTGCACCTGAACAAGATCGCGTTCCCTGCGTCGCACATCACCGCGCGGCTGCAAAGCGACGATCCGGTGCTGCGCCAAATTTACGACGCAGCGGTGGAAACCTTTTGCGCCAACGCGGTGGATATCTACATGGACTGCCCCTCGCGCGAACGCGCAGGCTGGCTGTGCGACAGCTTTTTCACCTCGCGCGTGGAGCGGGTGCTCACCGGCAAGTCGGAGGTGGAGCATGCGTTCCTCCAAAACTTCCTGCTGCCCGACTCGTTCAAAAATGTGCCGCGCGGCATGCTGCCCATGTGCTATCCGAGCGATTTTCCGAGCCCGAGCTTTATCCCGAACTGGGCCATGTGGTATGTGGTGGAGCTGGCAGAGTACCTCGACCGCACGGGCGACACGGCGCTCGTTGCGCAGGCGCGTCCGCGCCTGATGGCGCTCGACCGCTATTTCCGCCGGTTTGAAAATGAATTCGGTCTGCTCGAAAAACTCGGCAACTGGGTGTTTGTGGAGTGGTCGAAAGCAAACGAGCTGGTGCAGGACGTGAACTATCCCACCAATATGCTCTATGTGGGCTACAAACGCGCGCTGGCCAAGCTCTATGGCGACAACACCTTTGCCGAGGAAGCCGACCAGCTGGTGCAGACCATCCGCGCGCAGGCGATCACCCCGAGCGGGTTCTTCTGCGACAATGCGGTGCGCACCGGCGGCGAGCTCCGGCTCAGCGGTGAGCGCACCGAAACCTGCCAATACTACGCGTTCTTTTTCAACGTGGCCTCGCCCGACACCGATGCGGCGCTCTGGCAGATCCTGCTGAACGACTTTGGCCCCGACCGTGCGCAAACGGGCAAATACCCGGAGATTTATCCCGCCAACGCGTTCATCGGCAACTACCTGCGGCTCGAAACGCTCTGCCGCTACGGCTGCCGCGACGCGCTGCTCGAAAACATCCGCGGTTACTTTGCTTATATGGCAGAGCAAACTGGCACGTTGTGGGAAAATATTACCACCACGGCGAGCTGCAACCACGGCTTTGCCTCCCATGTGATCTATTGGCTCGATCAGCTC
>CAKUME010000110.1 GCA_934667575.1 uncultured Eubacteriales bacterium
CATATATCGCCGCAACGCGGCGAATGGCTTGCCATGCAAGCCAAACTTCCGGAAGCCCCCGGGATATGCGTGATCTCGCCTCAGCGAGATAACGCATATCCCCACTCCGGCTCGGCTTCGCGGTGCGTCCACTTGCCGTTCGTAAAGTCCGGAATCGTCACCGGCAGGCCGCCCATCGCGATCGACTCCTCCGACAGCGCGGTAATGCTCATCCACGCCGCCATGTCGTACACATCCACCGGCATCGGCTTGTCCTCGCGGATCGCCGCAAAAAACGCGTCGAACTCCAACCCGTCCATGCCGCCATGGCCGCCGCGCACGCCGTCGCTCGCAAACCGTTTCCACATCGGATGGTCGTATTGCTCCGCAAATTGCTCGGCATTGCCCCAGTTCTTTTGCCAGCCGAACTCCTCTTTGTTGTTCACGCCCTCCAGCAGCAGCGAGTCGTTCCACTCCGTGTAAAGTCCCTTGGTGCCGTGCACCTCAAACCCGCGCGAATAAAACCGCGGAAGCGTGGTGTCGAGCGTGAGCGCGATGGTTTCGCCGTGCGCGCAGCGGATGATCGTGCTCACCACATCGCCCTGCGCGAACTTTGCCGTGGCCAGCGGATCGTCTGCCCCGCGCTTTTGCGCCGCATAGGCATTGAGCCCCTTGGCGCACGACGCCACCGAGGTGAGCGACACCATGCGGTTGCCGCGGTTGATGTTCAGCACCTTGGCGATCGGCCCCAGCTCGTGGGTGGGATAATTTTCGCAGTTGCGGTTCAGATAGTTGCGCAGGCGATAGTGCCGGTTTTCTGCGCCGAACGCAATTTCCTCGCGCAGGTCATGGTGATAGCCGCCCGCGCAGTGCACCACTTCGCCGAACAGCCCCTGATGCACCATGTGGAGCACCATGAGCTCGCGCTGGCCAAAGCAGCAGTTTTCGAGCAGCATGCACGGCACGCCGGTTTCCTCCTGCGTGCGCACCAGCCGCCAGCAGTCGTCCACCGAATAGGCGCCGCCCACTTCGCAGCCCACAATTTTGCCCGCGCGCATCGCGTCCACGGCCACCGGGATATGCGCTTCCCACGCCGCCGCAATGATCACCGCATCCACCGAATCCATTTTGAGAATGTCATGATAGTCCGTGGTGGTTTCTGGACGCTTGCCGTCCAGCTTTTCGACCAGATCGGCCGCCGCCTCCGCGCGGTCGGCATAAAGATCGCACACCGCCGCCACCGTCACGTCTGCGCGCTGGCAGATCGCACTTTCCAGCAGCCCCTGCCCGCGGCCGCTCACACCCACTACGCCAACCGTAATTTTCTGTTTGCTCATCGTTGATTCCGTCCCTTTCCGAATTCATTTCTGCTGCGCCGGGCGGATTGACAAACGCCCGGCTTGATGCTACAATCATATCAAAAATAAATTTACAGGTAAATGCAAATTCCGACCCAAATTCTTTGAATTCGGGTATTTTTACAATGAAAAAAGGAGCGATCGCCCCATGCCCGTCCAATGGATTCAGCGTCCCTGCTGCCCCACACCCGAGCCGCTGCACGTCACCCGGCTTTTTACCGCGTTTCAGGCCACCTATCGCCCCGATTTCTATTTTCGCGGCGAATCCCATGACTTTTGGGAGCTGGTGTATGCCGCCCAGGGCGAGGTGGGCGTGGCTGCCGACGACGAAATTTTCACGCTGCACCGCGGCCAGCTCATTCTGCACCCGCCCATGGTGTTTCACCGCATCTGGTCGGCCGGACAAACCGCCCCCACCGTGATCATTTTTTCGTTCTGCGCCGAAGGGCTCTCGCCCGCGCGGCCGCCGGTGCGCACGCTCACTCCGGCCGACGCGGCGCGCGTGCACCGCATTCTCAAGGGCATTCAAACCGGATTTGTGATGCACCACATCCGCCCCTACGCCGTGCGCCCCGAGCGCTTGGCCGAGGCGCGCCGCGCCGTTTGCCTGCTCGAATACCTGCTGCTCTCGGTTTCCGATTCCGGCGCCGACCCCAGCGCCGTCCGCGCCGAGGACGAAGACGCCCGCCGCTACCGCGAGCTGCTCGCGGTGATGCAGGCGCATCTGGCCGAGCCGCTCACTTTGGCGCAGCTCGCCGCGCTCGCCCGCATGAGCGAATCCACCGTGAAAAAGCTGTTTGCGCGCTACGCGGGCACCGGCGCGATCCATTATTTTACCAATATGAAGATCCGCCGCGCCATGCAGCTGCTGCGCGCCGGCGCCCGCGTGAACGCCGCCGCCGACGCGCTCGGCTTTGCCGACCCGAACTACTTCAGCACCGTGTTCCGCCGCGTGACCGGCGAAACGCCCTCCGCGTTTCGGCGCGGCGGAACGCAGCCATAAAAAAAAGCGGCGGCGCCTTCCGTGCGGAAAGCGCCGCCGCGATGATTTTGCCCGCCGTTAATACAATTCCTCATACACGCCGCCCGGAATGAACTCGCGGATCAGCGCCGTTTTCGGCACCAGCTCCGGCGCAATGGGCGCAAACTGCCGCACCGCCGCCATCACCGCATCCAAAAACGAATTGCCCTGCACCGGGCGCGCCGCGAGCATGGCCTCCGCATAGTGCCGCAGCACCCCCACCTCGTAGCGGTGGAACGTGTTGAGCGTGTGGTCGGCGCGGCCGCGATAGGGGTAAAGATAGCGCTCCTCGCCCGCGATCACATTCGGCCACAGCGCGAGCGTGTGGGCCGCGTCGGCCCCGCGATAAAGATAATCGCGCGTCATGCGCCGCAAAAACCGCACCTTGCGCCCCGAAAGCAGCCGCGTGCCGTCGGCGCGGTTCACGTTGGTGGACACGCTGATGAACAGCTTGCGCACGTTCGCCTGCGGCAGCGGATCGGTGATGAGCGGATTGAGCGCGTGCAGCCCCTCAATGATCACCGCTTCGCCCGGGCGCGCGGGCAGCGGCGTGGCGCCGTCGCGCCGCGTGGACGTTTTAAAATCGTAATGCGGCAGCGCGCAGTCGCGCTGGGCGATAATGTCGAGCAACGTGCGCGTGAGCAGCTCCGTTTGCAGCGCCGTCACGTTCTCATAATCGTAGCTCCCGTCCGGGTTCAGGGGATAGTGCTCGTCGCGGTTGCGGTAAAAATGGTCGAGCGACACCACCGCGCTCGGATGTCCCCGCGCGATCAGCCGGTCGCGCAGCATATTGGCCGTGGTGGTTTTGCCCGAACCGCTCGGCCCCGCAAGCAGCACCACCCGCACGCCGTCGCTTTGGGCAATCGACTGCGCGATCGCGTCGAGCTGCGCGCGATAGGCGCCGTCCGCTTCTGCAATCAGCTGCGCCGGTGCGCGGCGCGCCGCTTCGTTGATCGTTTGCAAAAAAATTTCTGCCATCTTGTGTTCAGGCTCCTTTCGAGCATGGGCATCGCCGGCCGGCGTCGGGGTTATTTTTCCAGCTTGTCGCACAATGCGTTGATCTGATCGGCCAGGCGCGCAAGGTCTTTGTTGGCGCAGCCGCGGCTGCGGCGTATGACCGCCGTCAGGCGCTCGCCCGCGGCCACCAGCCGGTCGTACACCGTGCGTGCGCGCACGCGGCCCGCGCTTTCGGGCTTGCCGGTGTCCGCCGCGCCCGCCGCCTCGCCGTGCACGATCCGCACGCGGTTGCCCTCGGCCAGGCACGCCCCCGTGATCGGGTCAAAAACGGCTCCGTTGTAGGGCGCCACCGCCGGAATGCCCAGCTCCGCCGTGACCCGCGCCGCAAATGCATCGCACACGCCGTCCTCGCCGTGGTTCACAAACACATGCGCCGGGCGGTGGGTCATCCCGCGCAGCCAGCCGAGCAGCATATCCCGGTCGGCATGGCCGCTGATGCCCGCCACCTGCTCAATGTGCGCGGCCACGCGGATCGGCTCGCCAAAGAGCTTCACCTCATCGGCGCCGTCCACCAGCGCGCGGCCGAGCGTGCCCTCCGCCTGATAGCCCACGAACAACACGGTGCACTCCGGCCGCCAGAGATTGTGCTTGAGGTGGTGCCGAATGCGCCCCGCCTCGCACATGCCGCTCGCCGACAAAATCACCTTGGGCTGCCGGTCGTCGTTGATCGCTTTCGACTCCTCGCTCGTCACCGCCGTGTGCAGGTCGGGGAATTCGATCGGGTTCACGCCGCGGTTCACCAGCGCCATGGTTTCTTCATCATAATATTCCGTCATATCGCGGCTGTATACATGCGTCGTTTCCACCGCGAGCGGACTGTCTACATACACGGGAAAATGCGGATGCCCCTTGACCGCGCTGGTTTCCTTCATTTCCCGCAGCAAATAGAGCAGCTCCTGCGTGCGCCCCACCGCAAATGCGGGAATCACCACGTTGCCGCCGCGGTCGAGCGTGCGCTGCACCACGCTCGTGAGCTGCGCCGCATAGTCCGGCCGCGGGCCGTGCAGCCGGTCACCGTAGGTGGATTCGATCACCACCGCGTCGGCGCCCGCAGGCTGCTCCGCATCGCGAATCAGCGGCCGCGTGTGGTTGCCGATATCGCCCGAAAACAGCACCGTGTTCGTTTCGCCGTTCTCGCGCACAGTAACCAGAATGCTGGCCGAGCCGAGCAGATGCCCCGCGTCCAAAAACCGCGCCGAAATGCCGTCGGCCACCGCAATTTCCTCGCCGCAGCGGCACGGCACAAACTGCTTCATGGCGCGCTGCGCCTCGGCCACCGTGTAGAGCGGCGCAGACTCGGGCAGCCCGGCGCGGCGCGCCTTGCGGCTGCGCCATTCCGCCTCCGACTCCTGAATGTGCGCCGAATCCTGAAGCATCAGCGCGCAGAGCTTCACCGTGGCGCCCGTGGCGTAAACCGGCCCGCCAAAGCCGCGCGCCGCCAACGCCGGAATGCGCCCCGAGTGATCAATGTGCGCGTGCGTGAGCAGCAGCGCGTCCACCTCGCCCGGCGCCACCGGCAGCGGCACGTTTTCATAAAGGTCGCGCCCCTGCTCCAGCCCGCAGTCGATCATCAGCTTTTTGCCGCACGCTTCCAGC
>CAKUME010000111.1 GCA_934667575.1 uncultured Eubacteriales bacterium
GAATATAAAACCGTGCGCGAGCGCTATGACATTTTGCGTGCGCAAATTGCAGATGCCGAGCACGCGCGCGACGAACTGCATTCGCTGATCGGCCGGTTGACGGAAGAAATGAAAAAGCGCTTTTTGGCGCAGTTCCGCACCATCAACGAGGCGTTCGACGAAACGTTCCGCGATCTGTTCGGCGGCGGTTCGGCGGCGCTGGCGCTCACCAACCCGGACGACGTGCTGAATTCCGACATTCAGCTTTCCATTCAGCCGCAGGGCAAAATCATTACCAACATCGAGGCGCTGTCGGGCGGCGAAAAGTCGCTCGCGGCCATTGCGCTCTATTTTGCGATTATCAAGGTCAGCCCCACGCCGTTTTGTATTCTCGACGAAATTGAGGCGGCGCTCGACGACGTGAACGTGACGCGCTTTGCGGCTTATCTGCGCCGCATGAGCCCCAAAACACAATACATCGCAATCACGCACCGCCGCGGCACCATGGAAGCGGCCGACGTGCTCTACGGCGTGACCATGCAGGAAAAAGGCGTGTCCAAAATCCTGCGCCTGCCGGTGGACGAGGTGGAGGAAAAGCTGGGCATTCACTGAACCGGGCTGTGCGGGTATTCGGGCGCGGCGCCGTCCGTTTGGTTATTGCATTTATTATTTATTTATAGAAAAATCATCGCGAAAGGGGACTTCCGAACATGGGAATTTTCAAAAAAATCAGCGAGGGCCTGCGCAAAACGCGCGACGGCATGATGCGTTCGATCAACGCCATGCTGCACGGCTTCGGCAAAATTGACGACGAGCTGTTCGACGAGCTGGAGGAAACGCTGATCATGGGCGATGTGGGCGTGCACACGGCGGAGAAAATTTGCGGCGAACTGCGTGAGCGCGTCAAAAAGCAAGGGGTGCGCGAGCCGGAGGAAATTACCGGCCTGCTGCACGAAATTGTCTCCGAAATGCTGGGCGAACCGGCGGGGTTAACGCTGCGCACCAAGCCGTCGGTGATTTTGGTGATCGGCGTCAACGGCGCGGGCAAAACCACATCGATCGGCAAAATTGCCGCGCAGCTCACCCACAGCGGCAAAAAGGTGATTTTGGCGGCGGCAGACACGTTCCGCGCCGCGGCGATCGACCAGCTGCGCGTGTGGGCCGACCGCGCCCATGCCGAACTGATTGCGCAGCCCGAGGGTTCCGACCCGGCGGCGGTGGTGTTCGACGCGATTTCGGCCGCCAAGGCGCGCGGCGCCGACGTGGTCATCTGCGACACGGCGGGGCGGCTGCACAACAAAAAGAACCTGATGGATGAGCTGGCCAAGATCCACCGCGTGATCGACCGCGAGCTGCCGGATGCAGACAAGGAATCGCTGCTGGTGCTGGATGCCACCACGGGCCAAAACGCCGTGAATCAGGCGCGCGCATTTCAGGAAGCAACCGGGCTCACGGGCATTGTGCTCACCAAGCTCGACGGTACCGCCAAGGGCGGCGTGGTGCTGGCCATCCGCGAGGAGCTGAATGTGCCGGTCAAGTTTATCGGCGTGGGCGAGCAGGTGGACGATTTGCAGCCGTTTGATCCGGAGCAGTTTGCCGACGCGCTGTTTGCGTCGGATGCGGGAAAGGATGAATAAACGATGGAAACGATCATTCTTGCCACCCATAATCGAAAAAAATGCGCGGAGCTGGCGCGCATACTCGCGCCGCTGGGCTTTGCCGTGCAAACGGCGGCCGAGGCCGGCTTCGACTTGCCAGAGGTGGCCGAGACCGGCGCCACTTTTGCGGAAAACGCACGGCTCAAGGCGGAGTCGGCACGCGCAGCCACCGGCATGATTGCCGTGGCCGATGACTCCGGGCTGATGGTGGATGCGCTGAACGGCGCGCCGGGGGTGTATTCGGCGCGCTGGGCCGGGCCGGATGCAACCGATGTCGACCGCTGCGCCAAGCTGCTGCGCGAGATGCAGAACGTGCCGGACGGCCGGCGCGGCGCCAAGTTCGTTTCCGCGATCTGCTGCCTGTTTCCGGACGGCCGCGCGATCGAGGTGCAGGGCGAATGCCCGGGCACGATTGCGCATGAGCAGCGCGGCACCGGCGGATTTGGCTACGATCCGCTGTTTCTCGTGGGCGATCAAACCTACGGGGAGCTTTCCGACGCGGAAAAAGACGCGATCAGCCATCGCGGCCGCGCGCTGCGTGCGCTGCGGGACGCACTGCTGAAAAAATAATATCGCCCCCGCCGACCGTGCCACACACGGGCGAAATGCACTGGCAGCGGCAATGCGGGTCGGCATATCGGTATACCATAACCAGAGAGGAACGTTTTTATGACATTAACAAGCAAACAGCGCGCATTTTTGCGCGCAATGGCCGTGAACCTCGACACGATTCTGATGATCGGCAAGGGCGGCATTTCGGACGATGTGCTCACGCAGGCCGACGGTGCGCTGACTGCCCGCGAGCTCATCAAGGGCCGTGTGCTCGAAACCGCGCCCGGTTCGGTAAAGGAGTTGGCGGCGCAGGTGGCCGAAGCAACCGGCGCCGAGTTGGTCACGACCATTGGCACGCGCTTTGTGCTTTATCGCCGCAATGAAAAAAAGCCGGTGATCGAGCTGCCCAAAGCGGCCAAGACATCCGCGGGGGATCAATGACGGCGCATAAGCGGGTCGCTATTTTGGGCGGCACGTTCAACCCCATCCACAACGGGCACATTGCGTTGGCGCACGCGTTTGCCGAGCTGCTTGAGCTCGACGAGGTGCTGCTGATGGTGGATCGTGTGCCGCCGCACAAGGCCGCGCCCGACCTCGCTTCGGGCGCGGACCGCATGGCAATGGCGGAACTGGCGCGGCAAACCGAGCCGCTGCTGCGCCCCTGCGATCTCGAGCTGCACCGGCGCGGCAAAAGCTACACCTATGCCACGCTGCGGTGGCTCTGCCGCCGCCATCCCGACACGGAATATTATTTTTTGACCGGTGCGGATATGTTTCTCACACTGCATCAGTGGCGGCGGCCGCAGGAGATCTGCCGCCGGGCGGTCATTTGCGCCGCGCCGCGCGACGCGCAGTCCGAAGCGATGCTGCGCGCTTATGCGCCGCGGGTGGAAGCCATGGGCGGCCGATCGGTGATCGCGTCGTTTGTGCCGCCGCCCATTTCATCCACGCAGGTGCGGGTGCGGGCGGCGCGCGGGGAATCGCTTGCGGGGCTGGTGCCGCAGGCAGTGGCGGAATATATTCACACGCATGGGCTGTATCAACACTGTGAACCATAACGCGAGCGCCGGTCGATCGGATGTCGGTCGGCGGGTGCATTCCACCGTCCCGCGTTGAAATGTGGAAAAAATTACATCCAGGAGGAGCGCGCATTATGACCATCGAGCAATATAAAGCGGAACTACAACAGCAGCTGTCGCCCGCGCGGGCGCAGCATTCGTTCAATGTGGCGGAGGAAGCCGTGCGGCTGGCGAAGCAATACGGCGCCGACCCACAGCGCGCCGAGGTGGCCGGGCTGCTGCACGATTATATGAAAGAAACGCCTGCAAAACAACAGTTGCAATTGCTGGCGCAGTTTGGTATAATAGTGCAGGAGACCGAGCGCTGCGCGCCCAAGCTGCTCCACGCCATGACCGGCGCGCTGATGGCGCGGGAACATTTTGGCGTGACCGACCCGTCGGTGCTCGATGCCATCCGCTACCACACCACCGGCCGCGCAGGCATGACGCTGCTCGAAAAGGTGATTTATATCGCCGATTTTGTGTCGGCCGACCGCACGTTTCCCGGGGTGGAGGAATTGCGTGCGTGCGCGCACCGCAGCCTCGACGAGGCGGTGTTCCGCGGGCTCACGTTTACCATTTCCGACCTCGCGTCGGGCAGCCACCCGATTCACGAGGACACGCTGCGCGCATATAACGAATATGCCTGTGCCGCAGCAAAATAATCACGAAATCATTCATTTGCATCATACAAAATCCATGAATGGGGGAGGAATCACATCGCAATGACAGCTCAGGAATTGGCCCGTGCGGCCGCCGCTGCGCTGGACAGCAAAAAGGGCATTCAGATTCGCGCAATCGGCATTCGCGAAATTTCGTCGCTGACGGATTATTTCGTGATCGCGTCGGGCACCAGCAACACCCATGTGCACGCGCTCGCCGACGAAGTGGAGTTTCGGCTCAAGCAGCAGGGGCTTGCCCCGGCGCGCATTGAGAACGGCGAGAGCTGGGTCCTGCTCGATTACGGTTCGGTGATCGTGCACATTTTTCAGGAAAAAGCGCGTGAATTCTACGATCTGGAGCGACTATGGAAGGACGGAACCGAGCTGCCGCTCGACGACGTGCTGAACGAAGATTAACGCAACAGAAAATAGGAAACACAAAGAAAGGTCGAAATTCCGATGAAATACGAACCGCAAAATATTGAACCCAAATGGCAGGCGCGCTGGGCCGAAGCCAAGGCGTTTGAAGCCACCGACGATTTTAGCCGCCCCAAGTTCTACGGCCTGGTGGAATTCCCCTATCCGAGCGGCGCCGGCATGCATGTGGGCCACATCAAGGCGTATTCGGGCGTGGAGGTCATTGCCCGCAAGCGCCGGATGCAGGGCGACAACGTGCTGTTCCCGATCGGCTTTGACGCGTTCGGCTTGCCCACCGAAAACTACGCGATCAAGCACAACGTGCACCCCCGCATTGTCACCGACACCAACATTGCGCATTTTACCGAGCAGCTCAAGGAAGTGGGCTTTTCGTTCGACTGGTCGCGCACCATCGACACCACCGACGAGGACTACTACAAGTGGACGCAGTGGATCTTTTTGAAAATGTTTGAAAACGGCCTGGTGTTCCGCGATACCGCGCTCGTGAACTATTGCCCGAGCTGCAAGGTAGTGCTTTCCAACGAAGACTCGCAGGGCGGCAAGTGCGACATTTGCCACAGCGACGTGATCCAAAAGTCGAAGGACGTGTGGTATCTGCGCATTACGC
>CAKUME010000112.1 GCA_934667575.1 uncultured Eubacteriales bacterium
AAAATTTGTTCCGCTCGCACCGTGCCGGAAAAAACCGATTCGCGGGCTTGTAATTTTTTCAAAAATGGATTATAATAAATTCAAATACCCCAAAAGAAAGGGCGGAAACGCTGATGTGGATTTTGCAGGCCATTCGCAGCGGCAGCTACCTGCAATTGCTGGTTGGGCTGGCCGCGCGCGCAATTGTGATTTTTCTCATCCTGCCGGTGCACGAATATGCCCACGGTTGGGCGGCCGCCAAGCTTGGCGACCCCACTGCGCAGGCGCGCGGCCGCCGCACATTCAATCCGCTTGCGCATCTCGATCCCATCGGCGCGCTGTGCATTTTGCTGTTTGGCTTTGGCTGGGCCAAACCGGTGCCGGTGAACCCGATGTATTTCCGCCACCGCAAGCGCGATATGGCGCTCACCGCGCTGGCCGGACCGGCCTCCAATTTGCTGGTGGCGCTGTTGGCGGCGCTGATCTATAACGTGATTTGGCTGCTGCGCCCTGCGGCGTCCGTGCTGCAATGGATCAACTATTTTTTCTATTATTTCATCGTCATCAATATTTCGTTGGCGGTGTTCAATTTGCTGCCCATTCCGCCGCTGGACGGCTCGCGTATTTTTGCTGCAATTTTGCCGGAGCGCTGGTCGTGGACCGTGGCACGCTATGAGCGCATCATTTTTCTGGTGCTGGCGGTGCTGGTGTTTTCCGGTGCGCTCGACCCTGTGCTCAGCACGCTGAACCAATGGGCGTTCGATGGTGTGATGGCGGTCGCCGACCTGCCGTTCCGCCTGTTTGGGCTGCTGTAATCGCGCCCGGGAAAGGAATTTTACGCATTGACCGAAACCATTACCTACAAATTGGGCACCTTTGAAGGCCCGCTCGACCTGCTGCTGCATCTGATTGCGCAGAACAAATTGAATATTTACGATATCTCCATCTCGGAGCTGCTCGATCAATACATGGCAAAAATTCGCGAGATGCAGGAGCGCATGGAGGTGGCGAGCGAATTTCTCGAGATGGCCGCGCGGCTGGTATACATCAAAACCGTATCGCTGCTGCCGCGCAGTCCGGAAGCCGAACAGCTCCGGCAGGAGCTCACCGGCCAGTTGCTCGAATATCAGGAATGCAAGCGCGTGGCTGCCGTGCTGGCTGCGCAGCTGTCGTTCGACCGCTATGTGCGCGCGCCCATGGAGTTGGTGCCGGATTTCATGTCGGAGCAAAATCATATTCCCCCGAAGCGTTTCAGGCCATCGTGCGCACGCCGGTGGTGTCGGTCACAAGCGGTGTGTTCCGCGTGCTGCGCACCCTGCGCCGCGCGCCGTCGAATTTGGACGGCGTGTTTGCCACCGCCGGGAGCCGGTCAGAGTTGGTCGCCATTTTTCTGGCGCTGCTCGAGCTGATTCACGCGGAACGCATTTGTGTGGACGAGCACGGCGCGGTCACGCTCAACGAAGCCCACCGCCCGCCGGAGCCCATTTCTGCCGAAGGGAGCGAAAACCATGAAAATCAATGACTTGCAGGCGGCCATGGAGGCCATCCTGTTTGCGAGCGGCGAGCCGATTTCGCTCGAGAAAATTGCCGAAGCGGTCGATATTCGCCCTGCGGCGGCGCGCCAGCTGCTCGATGACCTTGCGGAACGCATGAAGGCCGAGCACCGCGGCGTGGAGCTGATTGCACTGGGCGATAACTACCAGCTTTGCACCAAGGCGCAATACGCCGAGCCCATTCGCCGCGTGCTCGAAACGCGCCGCAACACGCCGCTGTCGCAGGCGGCCATGGAGGTGCTGGCGATCATTGCCTATAATCAGCCGGTTACGCGTGCCTTTGTGGAGCAGATTCGCGGCGTGGATTCCTCCGCCACGGTAAGCGGTCTGGTGAACAAGGGTCTCATCGAGGAGCGCGGGCGGCTGGAACTGCCCGGTCGGCCGCTGCTCTATGGCACCACCGATCAGTTTCTGCGCTGCTTTCAAATTTCTTCGCTTGCCGAACTACCGCCGATCCATCGTCCGGATGATGCAAGCGTGTCGTGGGAACAGGCGCAGGAGGATAACCTGCCCGACGCCAACGACTTGAGCGGCAGCTGACGGCGCGCCGCGTTTCAATCAAAGTAATAAAGGAGGGGGAGCCCGATGGTCGGCTGGACCATTTTGAGCGCGCTTGCGGCGCTGATCGTGCTGATTTTGCTGATTCCGGTGCGGGTTTGCGTGCACTATGGCGCGCAGCTCGCGCTGACGCTGCGTGTCGCGTTTGTGCCCATTCCGCTCATTCCGCCGCCGCCCAAGGCGAACCGGCCCAAGCCCACACCGTCGTCCCCCGCAAAAGCAAAAAAAACCAAGAAGTCGGCCGACTCCGAGCAAAAGAAAAAGCCCAACCTGATTCAAACGCTGAAGCAGGAGCGGGGGCTTTCCGGCTTGATCGATTTTTTTCGGCGGCTCGCGTCGCTGGCGCTGCGGTTTGCCGGCAGCGTGGCCAAGCGAATCAAGATCGAGCGGCTCGACCTGCGTGTGCGCATTTCTGCCGGTGATTCCGCCGACACGGCCATGCTATACGGCAAGGCCTGTGCCGCGCTTTATCCGTCGGTAGCCGCACTGCTGCAAGTGGTCAAGCATCGTGCGCCGCACATGGAGTTGGTGCCGGATTTCATGTCGGAGCAAAATCATATTCAGTGCATCCTCGTCCTTCGTCTGCGTGTGTTTTGGGTTATTCATTACGCGCTGTGGGCGCTCGGGCGATTCATTCAACTGCTGGTGCGAACCAAAAAGGCCTCCGCAGCCGGAGCCCATTCAGAAAGGAAGCGTTGTTCATGTCCGAAAAATCCACAGAAAATCTGATGGACAAAACCATCGAGAAAATCAAATCCATGGTGCAGGCCGATACCATCATCGGCGCGCCGATCACCGTGGGCAGCGTCACGCTGATTCCCGTGTCCAAAGTGACCTACGGCTTTGCGGCCGGTGGATCGGACTTTCCGTCCAAGCAGCCCAACACCGAGCTGTTCGGTGGCGGCGGCGGCGCGGGCATCACGATCATGCCGGTGGCCTTTTTGTCGATTTCCGGCACTCAGGTGAAAATGCTGCCGGTGAACCCGCCCATCACCACCGCCGACCGTATTGTGGAAATGGTGCCCGAAGCCGTGGATCGCATTAACCAAATGGTGCAGGAGCACAAAAAGAAAAAGGCGGCACAGGAAGAAGATGCCGATGCGCTCAGCGATGCTTTGGCCGCAGATGCCGTGGAAGCCATTGCCCACGCCGACGAGCCCAACGCATAAAACGCTCATTTTTTCATGCCCCGCGCCATAAGTATAAAGCGGACAGCCGGGCGAACCCGGCCGCAGCTTTGTCCGGAAAGGCACGAGAACCATGAAATGGAAAAAACTGGTCGCGTGGGGCGCAGCGCTGCTGTGGATCGCGGGCATGGCGCCGGTTTGCGCGGTGCCGGTCGGTGCCGCGCCGTCCGCGCCTTCGGTTTCGGCCGAGGCGGCGGTGCTCATGGAGGCGGAAAGCGGGCGTGTGCTCTGGGAAAAGCAGCCCGATCGGCGGCTTTCGATGGCAAGCACCACCAAAATCATGACTGCGCTGCTGGCGCTGGAATCGGAACGGCTCGAGGAGCCGGTCACCGTCACGGCGAAAATGCTGCGCACGGAGGGTTCGTCGATTTATCTCAAGGCGGGCGACTGCCTCACGCTGCGCAGTCTGGTAGCGGGGTTGATGCTGGAATCTGGCAACGACGCGGCGCTGGTCATTGCGATCACGCTCGACGGGAGCGAGGCGGCGTTTGCCCGCCGCATGAACCGCCGCGCAGCGCAGCTCGGCATGACGAATACCCATTTTGTAACGGCCTCCGGGCTGGATGACGATGCGCACTACACCACTGCGCGCGATCTGGCGGTGCTGGGCTGCGCGGCCATGCACAATCCCGATTTTGTGCAGATTGTGTCCAAACAGTCCATAACGGTGGATTTTGTCGATCATTCTGCGCGGCGCACCTTTTACAATCACAATCGCCTGCTCCGGGAAATGTCCGGCTGCATCGGCATCAAAACCGGATTCACCAAAAAATCCGGCCGCTGCTTGGTGAGCTGCTGCGAGCGCGACGGCATTCGGCTCGTCGCGGTCACACTGCGCGCCCCCGACGATTGGAACGACCATAAGCAGCTGATGAATTGGGGCTTTGCGCAGGTGGAACGTGTGGTGCTCAACAATGGGCCGCTGAATGTCACCGTTCCCGTGGTCGGTGCAGGCGAGATTGCATCGGCGGCGCTGGCCGAGCCGGATGCCGCGCAGGCAGTGATCCCCGTCGGCCGTGCGGGCGATATCCGCATGAAGCTGGAGCTGGAGCCGTTTTTGTATGCGCCGGTCGCGCCGGATCGTGTAGTCGGCAAAATTACCTACTGGCTCGACGGTGAGCAGATCGCAGAGCGTCCGCTCCATGCGCAAACATCTATTCCGGCGCAGCCGCTGCGGCCAACGGTTTGGCAAAAAATCGGCGATTTTTTTGCGCGTCTTTTTGGGCGGCGGACTTGATTTTGCCGCTTGCTTTTCATATAATATAAGGATAGAAAACAGGAAAGATTGGTGTAGAGTTTGAAACAGAAGCAGACTGTGAGATTGCAGAAATTTTTATCGGAATGCGGCGTGGCGTCGCGCCGCAAGGCAGAAGAAATGATCGTTTCAGGCGCGGTGCGCGTCAACGGCCAAACCGTGCCGCTCGGCACGCAGATTCTGCCCGAGCGCGACAAAGTGACCGTGCACGGCCGCCGCGTGGTGCAGCAGAAAAAGAACGTGTATATCATGCTGCACAAGCCGCGCGGCTTTGTGACCACGATGAGCGATGAAAAAGGCCGCAAATGCGTGGCGGAGCTGGTGGGCGGCGTGGAAACCCGCGTGTATCCCGTCGGGCGGCTCGACCGCGAATCGGAGGGCCTGCTGCTG
>CAKUME010000113.1 GCA_934667575.1 uncultured Eubacteriales bacterium
GTGCAGGAGGACGCGCTGGCGTCGTATCCGCTCACCATCGAAAAAACCACCGTTGACCTCACCTCGCTGATGGAAACGTTTATGCACGGCGGCGATTCCGGTGAAACGCACGACAACGATGCGGTATACAAAAAATCGGCGATCTACGATATGCTCACCGCAATCAATCAGCTGGACAGCCAGGAAAACGACCTCAAATCGTTCAAATCCTACATCGAGCGCAAGCTCGCCGAAGACACCGACGACAAAAACGCATTCCGCAATGCGCTCACCGGCGTGCAGTATTCCTATGGCCTTGATCTGCAGGTTTACACGAAGAACACCGACGGCGATATCATTCAGTCCGACACCAAAAAGCTGATGCAGGAGCTGATGGCGGGCGCCACGGGCGCTACCATAACCGATTCCGGCACGACCAAAGGCGCCGGCGGGCTCGGTGCGCTTTCCTCCATGCATTCGTCCATGGAATCGTCCATGGGCATGAGCGGGCAGCTCTGGCAGGAAATGCTCACCGGCAACGACGGCGCGCAGGTGAACGATATTCTGAAAAAGCAATATGATGTGATCTATGGCGACTGGCCGAGCGCCTATAACGAGATTATGCTCGTGGTGGATGAAAACAATGAGCTCGATGATCTCACGCTTTATGCGCTGGGGCTGGAGTCCAAGGAGACCATCGATGCGATCAAAGCCGCTGCGTTCGACGGCAAGGCGCTCACCAACGAATCCAAGCATTGGTCGTATGAAGAAATTTGCGGGCAGGAATTCCGTGTGGTGCTCAATTCCGATTGCTACCGCCGCGACGAACAGACCGGCCTGTATACCGACCTGCGCAAAACCGATGCCGGGCTGCGCTATCTGTATGATAACGCGCTCACGCTGCGGGTGAGCGGCATCATCCGCCCGAGCGACAAAACCCAATCCGCGATGCTTTCCGGTTCCATTGCCTACACCAAAGCGCTCACCGATTATGTGATTGCGCAAATGAAGGATTCCGACGTGATTCGCGCGCAGCAGCACACCCCCGATGTGGATGTGCTCACCGGTCTGCCGTTCCCAGCGTCGGGCGACAGTCTCACCGACGGTCAAAAGGCGGAAAAGCTGCGCGATTATATCAATGGCCTCAACGACGCCGGCAAAGCCGCTGCCTATGTGCAGATTTGCAGCATTCCCACCGATGAACAGCTGGCCGCCGCCAAATTGCAGGCGCAGCAGCAATATACCCGCGACGAGCTGATCGGGCTCCTGCGCACAGGCATTGCGCAGTCAACCGGTATGGACGCCGACACCGTCAGCGCCTATCTTTCCTCCATGAAGGATACCGAGCTCGACGCGCTGATTGATCAGGCGATTACCGAGCAGGTCACGCAGCAGTATGCGGAGCAGGTCAAGCAGCAGCTGGGCGCCATGAGCACGGCGCAGCTTGCCGCGGCCATGACGCAGGCGCTGCCCGGTTATTCCGACGCGCAGTGCGCCGGCTACTACGACTCCGTGATCCAGTTTTCCGATTCCACCTACGACGATAACCTCGCCGCAATGGGCGCGGTGGATCTCGATGCGCCCACCACAATTAACCTTTATGCGTCGTCGTTTGAAAACAAAGAATCGATCGAACGTGCGATCGACGACTACAACCAGAGCGTGGAAGAACTGTCCAAGATCAAATACACGGACTATGTGGGCATCATGATGTCCTCTGTGACCACGATCATTCATGCGATCACCTATGTGCTGCTGGCGTTTGTGGCCATTTCGCTCGTGGTATCGTCGATTATGATCGGCGTGATCACCTTGATTTCGGTGCAGGAGCGCACCAAAGAAATCGGCATCCTGCGTGCGATCGGCGCCTCCAAGCGGAACGTGTCGAGCATGTTCAATGCCGAAACGGTCATGATCGGCTGCGCGTCCGGCCTGATCGGCGTGGGTGTTACCGTGCTGCTTTGCTTGCCGATCAACGCCATTTTGCATGCGCTGACGAACATTCCCACACTGAACGCTTATCTGCCGCTGCCTGCGGCGATCGTGCTGATGTTCATCAGCATTGCGCTGTCGCTGATCGCAGGTCTGATCCCGTCCCGCAGTGCCGCGCGCAAAGACCCGGTGATCGCGCTGCGCACGGAATAAGCGCCGTTTCCGGCGTGGAACTGTTCGCTTTTTTGCATGCTTTTCCGCAGAACACCGGATGCTTCGGCTTTTCTCCCCTCCCACGGGTGCCGGCATGGTGTTTCACCCGGACGAAGCACCGCCGGGCGGGATGGCAGCCGCAAAAGAAACCCGTTCCGGAAATGGCTCGCTTCACCGACGCCGCAGGAGTGCCGGTCATACGTTTTGCCCACGCGGCCGACCCCCCGACCACAACCGGAAACAGGGCGATGGCAATTTGAAAAAATGCCGCAAAAAAAAACGACCGGCTGCCCGATTTTGTTTCGGGCAGCCGGTCGTTTGCAATCCGTATACAAAAAGGGAAAAATCAATGCTGCGGGAACGCAAATTTGTCTTCCTCCTGCAGCGCCAGTGCGTCCGCAATTTCTTCAAAGTTCTGCATCGCACCGTCCAGCTCCGCGGGATGATGCGCGTCGCTGCCAAAATAGAACCGGCATCTGCAGCTTTTGGCAATGCGGTAAGGGCGAAGAATGTCGTCGCGATCTTGACCGCTGTATTTGCTCAGCGTGAAGTTGAGCTCCACGCCCGCGCGTTTTTCTGCAACCGCGTCAAATGCGCGCCGAAATTCTGCGTCCGAAATTCGGTTAATCAGCGCAATGTGGTTCGCAAAATCCCCCGGTGCGATCAAAGAACAGGTCAGGTGCGCAATGCCGATTTTTTCAAACGGCAGATCCATCCGGAGCAGCGCCCACAGCCGTTTCAGATAAATTTCGGCCCGCTGCGGAATATCGTCCCGGTCTGCGTCGGTTGTGAATCCGTTCATGTGCAGGTGTGTGGTGGGCACGATGATAAATTCAAAACAGTCCATTCGTTCGCGCGACAGGCCGAGATGCAGAAACTTGTCGATGTCGGTCTCGCAGCCAAAATGGAATCGCACGGAATCGGATTGCGGCAGCGGCAGCGCCTGCGTAACATGCGCAAAATCCTGGCGCGCGTAAAAGTCGAAGCTGCTTGCGCCCGGCACTTTTTCGTCCCAAAAGTGGTCGGTGAGGCAGATGTTTTTCAACCCGTTTTCCTGCGCATAGCGCAAAATTCGTTCCGGCGTTTGCAGCGGGTCGTTGGAACATAGCGAAAGCTGCGAATGAATGTGCAGATCGTGGTCAATCAAAAATTTTCCCATGGGTATCACACTCCTTTTTTTGAACGGCCGCAGCGGCGTTTTTCAAAGTATAACGCTTTTTATTGCGTTCGTCAAGCAATCGGAAAAATTTATCTTCTTTTTTCGGAGCCGTGCGTGCCAATCTCCGATCCTCCGGCGGTTTTTTCCGTAGACCCGCATATTTCTCTGCCAAAGGTAAACAATAACACCACAATATCTTGCAAAAAAGGAGTTTATATGATATATGAAAGCAACCGGAATTGTGCGCAGAATTGATGATTTGGGAAGAATTGTAATTCCGAAAGAAATTCGCCGTACGCTGCGAATTCGGGAGGGCGACCCGCTGGAAATTTTCACGGATAACGATGGCGGAATCGTGTTTCGCAAATATTCCCCGATCGGCGAAATGGGCCCGTTTGCCGTGCAGTATGCCGACGCGCTCACCAAAACCGCAGGCAAACCGTATTTGATTTGCGACCGCGATCATGTGGTGGCGGCGTCGGGGGTATCCCGCAAGGAATACCTCGAGCGGCGCGTGAGCCCCGCACTGGAGGAACTGATGGAAAGCCGAAAAACGCGGATGCGCCGCACCGAATCCGATGAAGCGTTTCGCCCGGTGGAAGGGGTGGATCGCACGGCGGAAATCGCGGTGCCGATCATCGCTTCGGGTGATGTGTCGGGCGCAGTGCTGCTTATGCACGGCGACACCGACGCCATGCCCGGTGACGCCGATCTGAAGCTCACGCAGGCGGCCGCACTTTTTTTGGGCCATGTGATGGAAAACGCCTGAATTGATTGATGACGCAGCAGCGAAGACGCGAAGCAAGCCGTGTCTTCGCTGCTTTTGATAAAGGCGGTTCGAACCGAATGTGGTGCTTATCGGAATAACGGCAGCGGTTTTTTGCATCGGAAAGCGCAGCGGAATCGGCGCCGGAAGCTTTGCCGTATGCACCGCTAAGAGCAAGATCGGCGGGGCTTCCCAAGCATTTTGTTTGAGCGTCGCCTGCATGTCCGGTTCGCTTGTGCGATTGGTTGTTTGTTTGCGATGGTCGGTTGAAAGCGTCTCGTTCTCGATCCCATTTTCATGCGTTCCCGTAGCCTGCGAAAAAACTGACACCCCGTTGGGCTGCGTCCTTTCGAGGGCCTTTCCGCGGCGGTATTCAATGGAGCGGCTGAACAGCACAAATCTGCTGTGAGAGGTTGACAAAGCAGCACGCGTGGGTTATGATGTTTTTTTTGGGGGGGGAAAAATAGAATGAGCGATTACCTCAGCACCGAAAAAACCTCGGATGAGATTTTGTGCATCAACAGCTGTGACTGCCAGAAGCTATTCGGCATCAACGCAGGAAGCTGCCGAAAAAACGGGCGGAAGGACTATCATATATTATACATTGCGCACGGCGTCTGCTATCTGACCGTTGACGGCAGAGAAGTATCGGTTGAAAAAAATTCAATGGTGATTTTTCTTCCGGGACAGCCGCAGATATACCGGTTTAAAGCCGAGGACAATTCGGTGTCGTACTACATACATTTTTGCGGAACATACTGCGAAAAACTCCTGAAGGAGCTCGGACTGTACAGCAGGCAGATTGTGCCGCTGGGTGCGCAGACAAAAATAGAGAGCAGGTT
>CAKUME010000114.1 GCA_934667575.1 uncultured Eubacteriales bacterium
ATCGGCTCGAGGTGCTTGCGGGGCTGGAATTGGACTATTTTTCCGAAGCGGACCGCAGCCGGTTTGACTACTGGATCGCATCGGTGCATTATCTGATTTTGAACGATACCTGCTATCCGATCGACCATTCCCGCCCGCAGCAGCTGAGCTGCATTGCGAACAGCTGCGGCGGCAGCAAGTTGGAGTTTGCCAAACGTTACTATGATCTGGTCGTGCGCAACGTGACGCGCAGCAAGCCGGATATCGTCGGGCATTTTGACGTGATTACAAAATTCGGCATTATGGATGAAGACGATCCCGCTTACCGGCGCGTTGCACTGGAAGCGCTCGATGAGGTACTGCAAATTTGCCCGCGCATCGAAATGAACACCGGCGCCATTTCGCGCGGCGTGCGCCAAACGCCTTACCCGAACGTCTTTTTGCTGCGCCGCGTGCACGAAAAAGGCGGCGAGGTCATTTTATCGTCCGATTCGCACCGCACCGACACCATCGACTGCGCATTTCCCGAATGTGTGGCCACATTGCGCACGTTGGGCTTTGACCATATCGTTCAGCTGCGCAAAGATGGATTTCATTCGGTTGCAATCTAAAAATTACCCCCTAAAATCCGACAAAAATCCCCCTTGTAATTTGTTTTTTGTTATGCTATACTGAAAAAAGCATTGCAAGAACGGATAATAAGGGGGAATTTTTATGACTCAACAAGAAATGTTCGGCATGGCTCGGTGGGTAGGCGCGCCGGAGCAGCCCACCGATTCAATAGAATCGGGCGAAAAATATTTGTTCCCGATTTTGCAGCGGCAGATGGCCATTGGCGCACCGGTCAAAAAGGCGGTGCTGCGCGTGGTGGGATTGGGCTTTTTTCATTGCTACATCAACGGCGAACCCATCAGCAGCGACGAATTTTTGCCGCTGGCTACCGACTATGAACCGCGCACGGACTATCCCGTTGGCGAAACGCTCACCGATCACCGCATCTGGGTGCCGGAATACGATATCACGGCGCGGCTGCACCCCGGCGAAAACACATTGACCCTGCACTTTGGCGGCGGATGGTACGCTTCGGGACCGCATCCGTTCGGCCGAGCGAAGGCCATCTACCGATTGGTGCTGGAATACGAAACGGGCGAGGTACAGGAATTTTTGTCGTCGGCCGAGGATGAGCTGCTGCCCAGCCTGATTTCCGCATACGATTTTACGCAATTTGAAGCACAAGACTACTTCGGGCTTCAAGCGTCGGCGCCGAGCACACTGCATGCGGTGGAAGCCGTTCCGCCGCAAAAAACGGAATATGGCTTCTCCAACTGCCCGCCGGATCGGGTCGCAGCGGTGCTGCCCGCTGTGCAGATCGGCGAAGCGGACGGTGTGAAATATTACGATGCCGGACGCAATTTGTCCGGCTGGCCGGTGCTCCGGCTGCGCGCGAAGGCGGGCGAAACAGTCACGGTCATGTTTTCGGAGGAACCCACCCAGACCGGCGCGCCCCATCCGTGCTATCACTATGGTCAGCGTTTCACGGTGGTATCCGACGGTACTGCACGCGTTGTGCGGCCGCTGTTTACCTGGTTTGGTTTCCGGTATTTCTCCGTGGCCGGTGATGCGGAGGTGGAGGGGGTGGCATTTGTTCATGCCAATGTGATGCCGGCCGCGCATTTTCATTCCGACAATGTGACGCTCAACTGGCTCTTTGACACCTATGTGCACACACAGCTATGCAATATGCACGCAGGGCTTCCCTCCGACTGCCCGCACATTGAGCGGCGGGGATATACGGGCGACGGTCAACTGACCTGCGGCGCAGCGATGACAGTGCTCAACGCGCGCACGTTTTATGAAAAATGGATGCAGGATATTTCGGACTGCCAGGATGTGGCAAGCGGCCATATTCAATACACCGCGCCCTATGTGCAGAGCGGCGGCGGCCCCGGCGGATGGGGCTGCGCGATCGTGGAGGTGCCGTATCAGTTTTACCGCCACTATGGCGACGCTTCATGGTTTGCGCGGCTTTATCCGCAAATGCTGCGCTATTTGGATTATCTGGAAGCGCATTCCGTCAACGAACTGGTCGCAAGCGACAAGCCCGGCGAATGGTGCCTGGGCGATTGGTGCTCGCCGGGCGGCGTGATCTTGCCCGCCGCATTTGTGAACACCTGCTTCTATGTGCGCAGTTTGGAGCGAATGATCGCACTCGCACCGGTAATTGGCCGCGGTGGAGACATTCCGGCGCTGCGTGCCATCGCTGCGCGTAAGCGGGCAGCCATCACCGCCGCCTACTTTAACACCTGGGACGGCAGCTTTCTCTGCGGACGGCAGGGTGCAGACGCGTTCGCCGTGGCGCTGGGGTTGGGCGACGCACGCACCTATGCACATCTGGTGCAATATTACCGCAACCTGGGTCGGCTGGATACCGGAATTTTCGGCACAGAAGAGGTCATTCGTGTACTTTCGGAGCACGGCGACGGCGTGCTGGCCATGCAGCTGCTTGCCTCCACGCAGGATGGCACCTACGATCACTGGCGTCGGCTGGGCGCGACCACGCTCTGGGAGTATTGGCCGCACGATGCGCACGAACGCTCGCGCAATCATCCGATGTTTGGCGCCCCGGCCGCGTATCTGGTTTCTGTGCTGGCCGGCATTCAGCCGGCCGCGCCGGGGTATGCCGCCGTCCGCATTGCACCGCTTGTGTTTGCCGGCGTGTCGAAGCTGGACTGCACACAGCAGCTTCCGACCGGCGCGGTAACGATACGCTACGAAATCGCCGAGGGCAAAATGCAGCTGCACGTTATCGTGCCGCAGGAACTCCGCGCCGAGCTGGTGTGGGCAGGGCAAACGTATCCGCTGCATTCCGGCGAACAATCGTACACGCTTGAAGTGGAATCATAAACTCATTTTTTCGCCGTTTCATTTTTCATTTTGATTGTGAAAACGGAACGGCGTTTTTGCGCGCGCATGAAAATATCACAATACCGTAAGAAAAAATCATTCCAGTGCAAGACATTTGCGCACAAAAGGAGTATGATAAAGGCAGCAACCGGCACGTCCACTGGCGGCGGCCGAAAAAAGAAAGGATGAATGGAATGATTGTCAACAACTTTGTGCTCGATCAATTGCGCATGTTCTGCGAAAATCTGGAAAAGCAGGCCATGGCCTCTGCGGGCGATGTGGGACGCATTGAATGGGTGCCTTGCGGCTACAAGATGAACAACAACACCCCGCCCGCATCGGGCTGGTCGGAATTTTTGCCCGGCACCACCCATGTGGAGGGAAAAGATGCGCACTTCTGGTTTCGGATGCATTTTCGCACGCCCGACGCACAGCCCGGCAAGTCGGTGTATTTTCGGCTGCATACGGGCAGTGAAGGACTGTGGGATTCACTCAACCCGCAGGGGCTCGTGTATCTCAATGGGGTGATGACGCAGGGGTTGGACGTGAACCACGGACTGCTCCGGCTGGAACCCGGAACGGAATATACGCTTCATCTTTATCTTTACACCTGCATGGAAAATATTCTCACCGATGCGTATCCCATGCTTGAATGGATGGATGACCGCGTAATGCAGTTGTATTACGATGTTGTGGTACCGTATGAAGCGTGCAAGTGCTTCCCCGAAAACAGTGAACAGTTTGCGCGCATGACCCCGGTGCTTGCGCAAGCAGCAAACATGGTGCCGCTGCGCATTCCATACAGCGAAGAATATTACGCGGGTATTGAACGCGCACGGGCGTTTTTGCAGTCGGAATTCTACGGCAAGCTTTGCGGGCACAGCACATCGGTGGTAGACGCCATCGGTCACACGCACATCGACGTGGCATGGCTCTGGACGCTTGACCAAACGCGAGAAAAGGCCCAGCGCACGTTTTCCACGATGCTTCGCCTGATGGAGCAGTACCCGGAATTCAAATTTATGTCGTCACAGGTACCGCTGTATCAATTTGTCAAAGAATCCGCGCCCGAAATTTATGCGCAGATCAAGCAGCGCGTGGCCGAAGGGCGTTGGGAAGTGGAAGGCGCGATGTGGCTGGAGGCCGACTGTAACCTCATCAGCGGCGAATCCATGGTTCGCCAGTTCCTCTATGGCAAAAAATTCATGAAGGACGAGTTCGGTGTGGACAGCCGGGTGCTTTGGCTGCCGGATGTGTTCGGTTATAGCGCCGCCATGCCGCAGATCCTCAAAAAATGCGGGGTCGATTACTTTGTCACCTCCAAGATCAGCTGGAACGAAAGCAACCGTATCCCGGTGGATTCGTTTCTGTGGCAGGGGATTGACGGCACCGAAATTCCGACGGACTTTATCACGACCCAAGATGCCGATTCCACTTCCTGGTACAGCACTTATGTTGGAATGATGACACCCTCGCAGATTCTGGGCACATGGAAAAATTATCAGCAGAAGGAATACAATGACTGCACGATGACCACCTATGGCTTTGGTGACGGCGGCGGCGGCCCTACCTCGAAAATGATCGAATATCAGCGGCGCATGGCGGCCGGCATTCCCGGCTTGCCGCGCACGGAGCCCGCATCGGCGCATGACCACCTAAAAAAAGTGTGGGCCAACATGGAGGAAAACAAGGAAAAGATGCAGCGGCTGCCAAAGTGGGTGGGCGAGCTTTATCTTGAGTTCCACCGCGGTACCTATACCTCCAATGCCAAAAACAAGCGCAACAACCGCAAGAGCGAATTTTTGCTGCAAAAGGCCGAAGCGCTGGCGGTAAACGACCGGCTGCATTTGGGCGCGGAATATCCCATTGCTGCGCTCGACGAAGCGTGGGAGTCGGTGCTGCTGCACCAGTTCCATGATATTATCCCGGGGTCATCGATCAAAGAAGTATACGATGAAAGCGACGTGGCTTATGCGAAAATTCTGAAAAACGGCCG
>CAKUME010000115.1 GCA_934667575.1 uncultured Eubacteriales bacterium
GCCGTGAACGGGCGCGGACGATTTCAGCGAAGGCAAGCGCGCGTCCGGCGAAAGCCGCGACGCGCGCTTGCCTGTGTGCGCAGCCCGGCGGCGGGCAAATATCACGGCGGCGTTTCGGCACGACGAGGCGCATCCGACATGAACATGAGAAGATGAGGAAAGGGTTTTATCAAACATGAACGGTCAAAAAACAAAAGCGAAAAAAACGGCAAAGCAATTCGGCAGCCGATGGGGGTTCATTCTGGCGTCGGTGGGCTCGGCAGTGGGCATGGCAAACGTGTGGGGGTTTCCGAACAAGATGGGCAGCAACGGCGGCGGTGCTTTTTTGCTGATCTATCTGCTGTTCATCGCCATTTTCAGCTATGTGGGGCTCCCGGCGGAGTTTGCGATCGGCCGCCGTGCCCGCACCGGCACGCTGGGCGCCTACGAAAGCGCCTGGGCCACACGCGGGCGGCGCGCAGGCAAAGCGGGCGGCCTGCTCGGCTGGCTGCCGCTGGCCGGCTCCATGTGCATTGCCATCGGCTACGCGGTGATCGTGTCGTATGTGCTCAAGGCGCTCACCGATTCGCTCGTGGGCACGCTCATGACGGCGGAACCGGCAACATGGTTTGCGTCATTTTCCACGCAGAATTTTTCGGTGGTGCCCTATCATGTGATCGTGGTGGTTGGCACGCTGCTCACGCTGCTGTTGGGCGCGCACAGCATTGAGCGCACCAATAAAATTATGATGCCGCTGTTTTTTCTCATCTTTGTCGTGCTGGCGGTGCGGGTGGCGCTGCTGCCCGGCGCGTCGGCGGGCTACCGCTTCATGTTCATGCCGGATTGGAGCGCGCTCAGGAACCCCATGGTTTGGATCTGGGCAATGGGGCAGGCGTTTTTCTCCCTGTCGGTCACGGGCAGCGGGATGATCGTGTACGGCGCATATCTTTCCGACGACGAAGACGTGGTGAGCGTGTCGCGCAACACGGCCATTTTTGACACCATTGCGGCGCTGGTGGCGGCGCTGGTCATCATTCCGGCATGCTTTGCCTATGGGCTGGATGTGGGCGCCGGGCCAAGCCTGCTGTTTGTCACGCTGCCCACCATTTTGCAGGATATTCCGCTGGGGCGGCTGTTTGCGATCATTCTGTATGTGGCCATGATCTTCGCGGGGGTCAGCTCGCTCCAAAATATGTTTGAGGCGGTGGCGGAATCGCTGCTGCACCGGTTCCCGCGCCTGAACCGCTATGCGGTGCTCGGCATTTTGTGCGTGATTTGCCTGGGCGGCGGCATCGGCATGGAGGCCATCTCGGGCTGGGGCCCATGGATGGATGTGGTGTCGATTTATATCATTCCCATCGGCGCCACGCTGGGGGCCATTTCGTGGTTCTTTGTGATGAAAAAGGACGAGCTTTTTGCCGCCGTGAATCGCGACGGCCATCACCGGCGCGGCAAGCTCTGGTATTGCGTGGGGCGGTATCTCTATGTGCCGCTCGCGCTGCTGATCTGCGGCGTGGCGCTCATCCGCCATGTGTCGTTCTGAGCGGCGCAGGCCGCGCAGCCCGGGCAAATTCACAACATGAAAAGACGCGCATACGCAGCCGGAAACCGTTCCTGCCGCGCATGCGCGTTGTTTTTTGGTTGCAACTGAACCTGTAAGCCGAGTTCTGTCGTGAACAGCCATCTATCTGGTCCGTGCGTTGCCGCACGGCTCAAGCCACCCCCACGGGACGCGCCGGGCCGACGCATCGTGTCCCTCCACGGTGTTGCTTCGGATAGGGTTTACAGGGCCGCGCAGTCTCCTGCGCGCCGGTGAGCTCTTACCTCGCCGTTCCATCCTTACCGCGGCCAAGGCCGCGGCGGTATATTTCTGTTGCACTTTCCCTAAGGTCACCCTCGGCGGCCGTTAGCCGTTATCCTGCCCTATGAAGCTCGGACTTTCCTCAGACGGGGCCTTTCGGCGCACCGCCCGCAGCCGTTCAGCTCAGTTGCGTATTTATTTTACCCCGAAATGCACCGGATGTCAACCGAAAAATGCAAATCCGCGCGGGATGGGGCCGGATTTGCGCGGAGTTTTTCATTTTTTTGCAAAAAACCATTTCCTCCGCGCGTAAAATGGACTATAATAAGAATGAGTAACAATACGACGGAGGATTTCAACTTATGAGCGACAGCAGAATCGAACAGTTTTTTGCGTCTTTGCGCGGCAAGCGGGTCACGTTTTGCGGCGTAGGCGTGAGCAATACACCGGTTGCGCTGCTTTTTGCCAAAAAAGGCGCGCAGATCACCATTTGCGACAAGCGCTCCCGGGCGCAGCTGGGCGCAATGGGCGATCAGCTGGAGCAGGCAGGGGCGCGCTTCTGCCTGGGGCCGGACTATTTGGCGCATTTGGAGGGCGACATGGTGTTCCGCACCCCGGGTATGAAATATTATCTGCCCGAGCTCACGGCGGCGCGCCGCGCAGGCATTGCGGTCACATCCGAAATGGAAATGTTTTTTGACCTGTGCCCCTGCCCGATCATTGCCGTGACCGGCAGCGACGGCAAAACCACCACCACCACCGTGATCTCCGAAATGCTCAAGGCACAGGGCAAGCGGGTGTTTTTGGGCGGCAACATCGGTGCGGCGCTGCTCCCGCTGGTGGAGGATATGCGCCCCGACGACATTGCCGTGGTGGAGCTGTCGAGCTTTCAGCTGATTTCGATGCGCCGCAGCCCCGATGTGGCGGTGATTACGAATATTACGCCGAACCATTTGGATATGCATAAAGATATGGATGAATATGTGAATGCCAAGAAGAACATCTTTTTGCACCAGAATGCGTTTGGCCGCGCGGTGTTTAATCACGACAACGCGCTCACCGATTCGTTCGCGCCCGAGGCGCGCGGGCAGGTGTTTTTGTTCAGCCGGCGCGAGCCGGTGGAAAACGGAGCCTGGCTGCGGGCGGACGGCATGATTCTGATGCGCGTGAACGGGGAGGAAACGGAAGTGTTCCCGGCCAAGGACATCCGGATTCCCGGCAACCACAACATTGAAAATTATATGACGGCCATTGCGGCGGTGTGGGGCCGCGTGGACATTGCGCATATGCACGAGGTGGCGCAGCGGTTCCCGGGCGTGGAACACCGCGCCGAGCTGGTGCGCGAGCTGGACGGTGTGCGCTATTACAACGATTCCATTGCGACCACGCCGTCGCGCACCATTTCGGGCACGCTGTCGCTGTTTGACCAAAAGATCATTATTATTCTGGGCGGCTATGATAAGAAGATTCCGTTTGATCCGCTGGGGCCGGTCGTTGCAAAAAAGGTCAAGGCAGCCATTCTCATGGGTGCGACCGCGCCGAAAATTGAAGCGGCCATTACCGGTTGCCCCGAATATTCCGCAGGCAACCCGGAGATTTATCATGTGCAGAATCTCGAAGAGGCCGTCGCGCTCGCCCATCGGCTGGCAAAGCAGGGCGATATCGTTTCGCTGTCGCCCGCATGCGCGAGCTTTGACCAGTTCCCGAACTATGAGACCCGCGGCGATCGTTTCCGCGACTATGTGCGGGCGCTGTGATCCGGTTTTTGGATGAGTCGGCGCGCGCGGACGCCATGCGGCGCTTTGGCGCCGATCCGTTTGGCGTGCGCGCGCTGGCGGGCGCGCTGGCCTATGGCGACCGCACGCTGGCGGGCGTGTGGATGCAGGATCACGCGACGTTGATCGGCCGCACCGCCGACGCGCTCACATTGTGCGGCGCGCCGCCGGATGTGTTCCGCACAGCGGAGCTGCTCGACTTTTTTGCCGTGACCGGCGGCCGCACGCTGCTGATGCCCGCCGGGCTGCTGCCAGCCCCGCCATTGCGCGGCTGGAGCCTGCGCCGCACCGGCGTGGTCATGCGGGCCGCGGGCGAAGGCCGACCGCAGGCACCCGAGGCGGCTGTATCGCGCACCGTTTCGGCGCGGGCGCTGACCGCATTGCTGTGCACCGCGCAATCGCCATGGATTGAAACCGGCGATCCCGATGCGCTGTATGTAGATTTATCGCACCGGCTGCGCCACGACTGCATTCGCGCGTTCGTTTGTGAAGCGGATGGGCGCCCGGCCGCCTGCACGCTCACCGACGGCGAAACCCCGCGCGCCGCACTGATCGGCGGGGTGGCCGCGATGCCGGACCAACGCGGGCACGGATATGCATCGGCCGCGCTGCACGCGCTTTGTGCCGCACTGCGGGCGGAGAAAAAACAGATATTCCTGTTCACCGGTGCAGAGCTGACCGGGTTTTATCGGAAAAACGGCTTTGCGGTGGAGCGGGAATGGGTCGAGCTTGAACGGTAACGCCGTATGGGCGGCGCGTGATTCATCAAGCGGTGCGATGTGGCTCACGGCGGAGCGGGACGCGCATGAAGCACGGCGCAGTGAAAAAACGGAAAACGGAGATGACGGGAAATGCCGCGCAAAAAGCATATGCTGCAGGGTCTGGCGCTGTTTGGCGCGGCGGCGTTTCTGATCGCTGCGGAATGCAGCAGCCGCACGGCGCAGCGCATTCCGATGCACATCGTCTCGGCGGCGGAATTTGATGCGTGGGTTGCCCAGAATCAGCAGCTGCACTCGGTGAATCTGAACACGGAGACCGCCGATGAGCTGGAAGCCTTGCCGGGCATTGGGACGGCGCGCGCCGAAGCCATTTTAGCCTATCGGGCGGAGGTGGGCGCGTTTCACTCGGTGGAAGAACTGTTGGCGGTGTCGGGCATTGGCGCCGTACGGCTCGATGCGCTGCGCCCGTATGTTACGGTGGAGCCGAATGCATCGTCGGCCGCAAATCAATAAATAAACAAATCAAC
>CAKUME010000116.1 GCA_934667575.1 uncultured Eubacteriales bacterium
GGATAAGGTAGGTCATGATGGAGTCACGTGTACCGATCACCTGCGAAATGTTGCAGGTGCCGTTTCGGATCAGATCCTGCGCGTTGCCCGCCCACACACCGGTGCCGTGTGACAAACCGGAAATTTGCAGCAGATCGGCGAATGTTTTGGGATCGCATTCAATGAGCATCTTGCGCACAAAGTTGGTGCCCACCTCGGGCAGCGAGAGCGTGCCGGTTTCGCAGTCAATGTCCTCCGGCGTGACGCCGAGCGCCTTGGTGGAGGTAAACAGGCTCATCACGTCGGGATCGCTCATTGGCACATCCATCACGGGAATGCCGGTGTTTTCTTCCAGGTATTTATAAGTTGTGGGAATATCGTGACCCAAAATGTCGAGCTTACAAATATTATCGTGAATGGAATGAAAGTCGAAGTGGGTGGTCACGGTGTCGGAATCCGTGGCGTCGGCCGGACGCTGCACGGGGGTGAAATCGTAGATATCCTTATAGTGCGGCACCACGATCATGCCCGCGGGGTGCTGACCGGTAGTACGCTTCACGCCGGTAAAGCCCGCAGCCAGCCGCGAAATTTCGGTGGCGTTGAGCGTGAGGCTGCGCTCGGCGGCGTATTTTTTCACAAACGCTTCTGCCGTTTTTTCGGCAATGGTGGCAATGGTGCCCGCCTTGAACACGTTGGCGCTGCCAAACAGTACCTCGGTATATTTATGCGCGGCAGACTGATATTCGCCGGAAAAGTTCAGGTCGATATCCGGCACCTTGTCGCCGCCGAAGCCAAGGAAGGTTTCAAACGGAATTTCGTGACCGTCGCGCTGATATTCCGTGCCGCACACGGGGCACTTTTTGGGCGGCAGGTCATAGACGGAGCCGTAGCTGCCGTCGGTGAAAAATTCATTGTGGCAGCACTTGGGGCACACATAGTGCGGCGGGAGCGGATTGACCTCCGAAATGCCGGCCATGGTGGCCACGAACGACGACCCCACCGAACCACGCGATCCCACCAGATAGCCATGCTTGTTGGAATCGGCCACCAGCTTTTGCGCCGTCATATACAGCACGGAATAGCCGTTGTCCACGATCGAATGCAGTTCTTTATCGAGCCGGTCGTAGACCACCTTGGGCAGCGGGTCGCCATAGACGGACTTTGCTTTTTCCCAAGTGATGCGCTGCAGATCCTCGTCGGAGCCGGGGATTTCGGGCGGATAGAAGCCGGAGAGCACCGGCTCCACCTCGTCGATGCTGTCCGCAATGCGGTTCGGATTGGTCACAACGACCTCGTAGGCCTTGTCTTTGCCCAAATAGGCAAATTCCTCGAGCATTTCGCTGGTGGTACGAAAATAGAGCGGCGGTTGGTTTTCGACACCGGTATAGCCCTGCCCCGCCTGCAAAATTTGGCGATAGATCTGGTCATAGGGCTCCAAAAAATGCACGTCGCCGGTGGCCACGACCGGAAGGTTCAGCGTCTCGCCCAGTTTGACGATGGTGCGGTTGAATTCGCGCAGCTGCTCCTCGTCTTTTGCGGTACCGTCGCGGAGCATGAAGCGGTTGTTGCCAATGGGCTGAATTTCGAGAAAATCATAGAACGACGCAATGGCCTTGAGGTCGTTCCAGGACTTGCCCTCCACCACTGCACGGAACAGTTCGCCGGCTTCGCAGGCCGAGCCTACCAGCAAGCCCTCGCGCAGCGCGATGAGCTCGGTTTTGGGGATGCGCGGCCGCTTATAGTAATAATCCAGATGTGCCTTGGAGATGAGGCGGTAAAGGTTTTTGAGGCCCACCTGATTTTTGACCAGCAAAATCTGGTGATAGGATCGCATCTTTTTGGGGTCCGAGCCCGCAAGCGAGGTGTTCAGATCGCTGACCTTTTGGGCGTTGGTGTCCTCCTGCACACGCTGGAGCAGCAGCAAAAAGATATCCGCGGTGACGCGCGCATCGTCGCAGGCGCGGTGATGGTTGAACGGCGGCAGCTTCAGCGCATTGGCCACCGTGTCGAGCTTATGGTTTTTGAGGTCGGGCAGGAGCGTGCGCGCAAGCTGGAGCGTGTCGATATCGGAAAAGGCAAACTCCACCCCGCTGCGTGCGGCGGCAGCGCGCATAAATGAGGTATCGAACGATGCGTTGTGCGCCACCAAGATCGGATTGCTGCCGCAAAATTCCATAAACTGGTGCAGTGCATCGGCTTCGCGCGGCGCATCGCGCACCATATCATCGGTGATGCCGGTGAGGTTGACGATTTTTTCGGGAATCGGCTTTTCGGGATTGACGAAGGTATCAAACGATTCGAGCACTTGCCCGTCGCGCACACGTACTGCGCCAATTTCGGTGATGCGCTCGGCGGCGGCGCTGAGGCCGGTGGTTTCGATATCAAATACAATGTATTCGCAGTTGAGCGGCAGATCGGGGGCATTTTCGACCACGGGCACCATGTTGTTGACAAAATAATCCTCGGTGCCGTAAATCACCTTGATGTGGCCGCCGGATTTTTTGATGGCGGCGGCAGCGTTCATCGCGTCGGGAAACGCCTGCGCCACGCCGTGGTCGGTGATGGCGATGGCGGGATGCCCCCACTCATAGGCGCGCTGCACGAGCACGCCCGCCGGCGTGAGCGCATCAAGCGCGGACATGTTGGTGTGCAAATGCAGCTCTACGCGCTTTTGCGGCGCATCGTCCACTACTTTGAGCTTTTGCACGCTGTTCACATCACGCACACGAATGGAATATTCCTTATCAAATGTGTCAAACGAATAGCTGCCGTTGACCAGCAGCGTATCCCCTTTGCCGATGGCAAGCAGCGGCTTGGCTTTTTCCTTGTCGAGAATCGCCTTGAGCGTGGTGGAATTGGTATAGTCCGTGATATGGATGGTCAAAATGACGCGCTTGCCGTCCTTGGTGTCTTTGGATTCGGCAGAGAGCACATCGCCCCACACGGTGACGGTGCTGTCTTCGGACGTGAGGTTGGCGAGCGCCATGGGCTGCGCATGGATGCGCTTGCCGCTGATGGGCTGCGCGGTGGCCAGCACGATTTGGGGCATGAAGCCCTCCGGCCGCAGCGAAATGGACTGTGCCTCCTCGCTGCGCACAACGGCCGCGTCGCGCTGCTCGGTTTCGTGGCGCTCGATTTTTTTGCGCACCGTTTCGCGCGCGATTTCAACCGTTTCTTTTTCCTTTTGCGCAACATACTGCGGATTGCCCGCTTCCATCATCAGGCTGCCGTCAAATTTCAGCTCGACCCGGCGCTGATAGCGCGCTGCAATCAACCGCACGAGCTCCTGATCGAGCCCGCGCGCCGAAATCACGGAATAACCGCCATGGCGAAGCGTGACCGTGAGCGTATTTTCTTCCAAGCGTGCGGCGGCATCCTTGAAAATGCCGCTCACGCTGATATGCTTTTGCGCCAGCGCACGCACCAGCTCGGGAAATTCCGCCGCAGAAAGGGTGTTGGGCGGATAGACCGGGCTGAGCTCGGCCGCGCGCAGCTGAAGCGCCGGGCGCGTGAGCAGCGCACAGAAACGCCGGTGCTGCTCACCGGTCAGCGGAGCCGAAAACGCAACCGTGAGGTGCAGTGTGCGCTCGGTGTAGTCAATGTTCATCGCCGTGATCTCGCCGTCCGGCAGGCTTTGGAGCTGTGCGTCGGTGGCACCCAGGCTGCGCAGAAATTCCAGTATGTTTCGTTTGCCCAAATCGTGTTTCGCTCCTTTTATCCGTCCATCCGGTCAATTTCTTCGCACAGCGCGTCGATCAACTGCGTTTCCGGCACCTTTCGCAGAATTTCGCCCTTGCGAAAAATCAGGCCGCAGCCGTTGCCGCCCGCAATGCCGATATCCGCTTCGCGCGCCTCGCCCGGACCATTGACAATGCAGCCCATGATCGCCACCTTGAGGTGCTTGGGACAGCCACGCAGCCGCCGCTCGGCCTCCTCGGCCAGCGAAATCAGATCGATCTGCGTTCGGCCGCAGGTGGGGCACGACACAAACGAAATGCCCGATGAGCGCACGCCGAGCGCACGCAGCAAATCGACGCCCGCCTGTACCTCGCGCACCGGATCGGCGGTGAGTGAAATGCGGATGGTATCGCCAATGCCGTGCAGCAGCAGCGAACCGATGCCTGCGGCGGACTTGATGAGCCCCATGCGCTCGGTGCCCGCTTCGGTAACGCCCAGATGCAACGGGTAGTCACACTGCGCCGCCGCAAGCTCATAGGCGCGCACCATCATCTCCACCGATGAGGCCTTGAGCGAAAGCACAATTTGGTCAAAGTCAAATTTTTCGAGCAGCGATGCATGATACAGTGCACTTGCGCAAAGCGCCTCGGGGCAGGGATGGCCGTATTGCGCGAGGATGTGTTTTTCGAGCGAGCCGGTGTTCACACCGATGCGAATGGGAATGCCGTGCACGCGGCATGCATCGGCAACGGCTTTCACGCGGTCATCGCTGCCGATGTTACCGGGATTGATGCGAATTTTGTCTACACCCGCCGCCGCGCAGTCCAGCGCAATGCGATAATCAAAGTGAATATCGGCCACAATTGGCACCGCCACGGCATTTTTGAGCGTGCCGATCAACCGGACGGCGCTGCGATTGGGCACCGCCACGCGAATGATCTCGCACCCGGCGGCTTCGAGCGCCTTGGCCTGGCGCACGTTGCCTTCCACATCTTCCGCCGGAACATTCAGCATCGACTGCACCGTAACCGGCGCGCCGCCCCCGATGATCCGGTTGCCCACGCGCACCGCGCGGCTTTTTCTGCGTTCCATTTCACTCAACGTCCTTTCCGAATGCCCAGTTG
>CAKUME010000117.1 GCA_934667575.1 uncultured Eubacteriales bacterium
CGTCACTTTATGATTCGGCGCGCACACCGTGTCGCCAATCGAGAAGATGCCCGGGTCGAAAATGCCGATGATATCGCCCGCATAGGCTTCGTCCACGATCTCGCGCTCCTGCGCCATCATTTGCTGCGGCTGCGCGAGCTTGATCTTGCGCCCGCCCTGCACATGCAGCACCTCCATGCCTTTTTCGAACCGGCCGGAGCAAATGCGCATAAACGCAATGCGGTCGCGGTGCGCCTTGTTCATGTTCGCCTGAATTTTGAACACAAACGCCGAAAAGTCGGGCGCAAACGGATCCACCGTTTCCTCCTTGGCCTTGCGGGGCAGCGGGCCGGTGGTCATGCGCAAAAAGTCGTTGAGGAACGGCTCCACGCCAAAGTTGGTGAGCGCCGACCCGAAAAACACCGGGGACTGTTTGCCGCACCGCACCTGCTCCAGGTCAAATTCGGTGCCCGCGCCGTCGAGCAGCTCCACATCCTCCGCGAGCTGGCGGTGCAGGCTTTCGCCGAGCAGCTCATCGAGCCGGGCGCCCTCGTCGAGCGTGGCTTCCTCGGCCACCAGCTCGTGGCGGCCGTTGTCGGCGGCGGTGAACTCCAGTATTTTTTTCTGGTCGCGCTGATACACGCCCTTAAACTCCTTGCCCGAGCCGATCGGCCAATTCACCGGATAGGTTTGAATGCCGAGCACCTGCTCGATCTCCTCGAGCAGATCAAACGGATTGCGCGCGTCGCGGTCCATTTTGTTGATAAATGTAAATACCGGAATATCGCGCAGCATGCACACCTTAAAGAGCTTGATCGTCTGCTTTTCCACACCCTTGGAGCCGTCGATCACCATCACGGCGGAGTCCGCCGCCATCAGCGTGCGGTAGGTGTCCTCCGAAAAGTCCTGGTGGCCGGGGGTGTCCAGAATGTTGATGCAGCAGCCGTTGTATTCAAATTGCAGCACCGAAGACGTCACGGAAATTCCGCGCTGCTTTTCAATTTCCATCCAGTCGGACACCGCGTGCTTCATCGACTTTTTGCCCTTGACCATGCCCGCAGTCGCAATGGCGCCGCCATAGAGCAGAAATTTTTCGGTGAGGGTGGTTTTGCCGGCGTCCGGGTGCGAGATGATCGCAAACGTGCGGCGCTTGCGAATTTCGTTTTCGAGTTGATTTGTTGCCATGCTGTTGGGTTCAATCCTTTCGCTGCGGTTCGCTGCCGGCCTGCGCATATTTGCCCGGCGGAACGCCAAATTTTTTCTTAAACATTTTGGAAAAGCTGAATACGTCGGCGTAGCCGCAGGCGGCGGCCGCTTCGCCGGGGCGGAGCCCGCCGCTGCGAATGAGCTCGGCCGCGCGCCCCAGCCGGTAGTTCACCAGATACTCCTGCGGCGACACGCCCTCCGCCCGGCTGAACACCGCGCTGAAATAGCTGCGGCTCAGCCCGAGGCAGCGCGCAATGTCCTGCACCGTGACCTCGCCCGCGTAATTGACTTCGATATAATTTTTTGCGCGCGCCACATAGTCCTCCGCGCCGGGCTCAAAAGCGTCGCTGTGTTCGGTGAGCGCGGCGATGAGCTCAAATATTTTGCCGCACAAATACAGCTCCAGCGAGCTGCCCAGCCGCCCGCTGTCGGCAATATCGCGAAAAATGGCGCGGCATTCCGGCACGGTGAACACGTCCTGCCGGTCGAGGATGAAGCCCGGCGCGCGCAGCGGCGCAAGCACGCGGAATCCGATCCACACATAGTACCACGGGTGTGCGTCGTCCGCCTGATAGTGCGTGAGCTCGTCGGGCCGAATCACAAAAAGCTGGCCTTTGCGTACATCGTAGCGGCGGCCGCCGGTTTGGAACGTGCCGCGCCCCTCCATCACATAGTGAATCAAATAGTGCGACCGTGCGGCCGGGCCAAACGCATGGCCCGGCGCGCAGGCCTCGCTGCCGCAGAGCACCGGCTCCACGCTGCCGAGCGCCCGAGGCAGCAGCAGAATGTTTTCCCGCCCGCTGCCGGAGGGCGTGCACAAGTCCACGCCGCCGCGCGCGGCGCGCCGCGGAACTTCCCATTTGCTCATCGCCAAGCCGCCTCCTTTTGCGCCGGAATTTTGCATCATTTTATTATAGCAAATCACGGGAGCGAATGCAACCCACTGCGCGCAGATGTCCGATTTTTTTCGCAAAAAAAGCGTGCGGCAGGCGAAAAAGGTTGCAAATTCGACCGGAATCATGTATACTGATTATAATTTGAAAAAAGCCCCATGCTGTATGCATGCAGTCCATTATTAAAATCGCCGGCCGCAGCCGGGAAAGGATCTTTATCATATCATGAAAACAAAAACAGGGAATATACTGGCGCCCATTGCGGCGTTTGCGCTGGCGGCGGGCGTGCTGGGCGCGGCGGCCGGTCGATGCGCGGCATGGATCGCGGTGTGCGCAGCGTGGCTTTGCGGGCTGACCGGCGCGTTTTTGCTCCGCAGCTTTGCGCAGTGCGCCACACCCTTTGGTTCATTGCGGAAATTTTTGTACCGCTGGGTCTACAACGGCGCCGCGATGACGCCCGCGCTTGCGCTGATGCTGCTCCTGCTGCTGCCGCCGCTCGCGCCGGGGGCGCGCATGGCACTGAGCGCGCTCGTGTGCGCCGGGAGCGTGTTCGTGCTGCCGCAGCGGCTCACTGCGCCGCTCGAGCGCCTGTTCGGCCGGTTTGTGAACGAAGAAACCGTGAGCTATCTGGTGTTCGGCGCGCTCACCACCGTGGTCAACATTCTGGCGTTTTGGGTGTTGTGCGACGCGCTGCATATGAACGAGATGGTGGCCAACGTGATCGCATGGGTCGTGTCGGTGCTGTTCGCCTATGTGACGAACCGGCTGTTTGTGTTTGAAAGCACGGCGTCCGGCGCGCGGGCGATGGCGCGCGAAATGGCGCTGTTTTTTGCGGCGCGCGCGCTTTCGCTGGGCATTGACGAAGGCGGAATGCTGCTGCTGCGCGTTGTGCTCCAATGGGACAAGATGGTCGCCAAGGTGCTGGTGAATGTGCTGGTGATTATTTTTAATTATTTTGCAAGCAAGCTGCTGATCTTCCGCTCGGAAGAACGAAAGGAGAACTGACCGATGAAGTGCCCCTACTGCACCTATTCCGAAAGCAAGGTGATCGATTCGCGCCCCACCGATGAAAACGAGCGCATTCGCCGCCGCCGCGAGTGTCTAAAATGCGGCAAGCGGTTCACCACCTATGAGGTGATCGAAAACGTGCCGATCGTGGTGGTCAAAAAGGATTTTTCGCGCGAAGCGTTCGACCGCAGCAAGCTGATGCGCGGGCTGCTACGCGCGTGCGAAAAGCGGCCGGTATCGCTCGACCAAGTGGATCAGATTGTGAACAGCATCGAAACGCGGCTCCAAAATTCGCTCGAGCGCGAGGTGGCCAGCGCCGAGATCGGCGAAATGGCCATGGACGAGCTGCGCCGCGTGGACGAAGTGGCCTATGTGCGGTTTGCATCGGTCTACCGCCAGTTCCGCGATATTAACACCTTCATGGATGAGCTCAAGCGCCTGCTGGATGAGCGCGAAAAAAAATGACCGCGCGCACGCAAAACCCGTTCCCGGGCTTCGGCCGCGGGAACGGGTTTTTGTTCGCTTAAAAATTCTCCGAGTTCCAGCCCCACTGCGTGAGCTCCGCGTAGGGAATATACACGCGGTCGGCGGGAATTTGCAGCGCGTCCGCGGTGATCTGGGTGAGCTTGGCGGTGAGCCGGTCGTAATCCTTGGGCTGTGCGCGGCCAAACAGCTGCACCTCGAGCAGCGCCGCAGGCGCGTTCGATCCGGCGAACCACAGCCGGTCGCCGTCCTCCACCTGCACCATCAGCCAGCGCTCGGTTTTGCCGGGGATCAGCGCAATGGCCTCGCCCAGCTGCGTTTTGAGCGCCTGCTCCTGCGCCGCGGTGATTTTTTGATTGGTTTTCACATGAATAAACGGCATGATGTTCCGCTCTCCTTTGCGTTCCGGCGTATGCGGCCGGTTTTGCTTTTATTATAGCGGATTTTTGCCCGACGCGCAAGCGCTCAAAGCAAATTGCCCCAGCTGACCCGCGCCGTGTCCGCCAAATGGCGCACCTGCGTTTGCGCCCGGCGGCAGGCCGCCAAGCAGTCGTTCCACTCGCCCGTTTCGGCGCCGGCCGCGGCCTCCGCCAGTGCCTCCTGGAGCGGATCCAGCTCGGAATGGTACAAAAACGCACACGCCCGGGGCTGCCAGCGCGCAAAATCCGCCTGCGCTTCGGTCACGCGCATCGCCGCCGCATCGTAATCCTCCGCGCGGATCTGCTGCACGCACGTTTCGAGCGCGGCATCGAGCTGCGCGGTGTGCACGCGCACCGTGCGTGCCGGAAAGATGCACAGCGCCGCCAACATCAGCGCCAGCACCGGAATCGCCCACAATCGCCGCATGGCTTTCCGCCTCCTTTTTGCAATATTTTGCCCGCGCAGGGGCTTTTTATGTGCCGTGGGGCATAGTTTGCAGGCAGCGCGGCAAAAATAACGGCGGAATAAACGGAAGGGGCGGACAAAAATGCTGATTTGTATGCTGCGCACGCTGGTGCTCTATGTAGTCATTGTGGTTTGCGTGCGGCTGATGGGCAAGCGGCAGGTGGGCGAGCTGCAAAATTCGGAGCTGGTGATCACGCTGCTGGTGTCGGAGCTGGCGGCCATTCCCATGCAGGAGCCGGGCATTCCGCTGCTGAGCGGCGTGGTGCCCATTCTCACGCTGGTGGCGTGCGAGCTGGCGGTGTCGGCGCTGATG
>CAKUME010000118.1 GCA_934667575.1 uncultured Eubacteriales bacterium
GGTGCTCACCATGCAATTTCGAGCACGATCGGTTCACTTTGCAGGTCGTCCACCGGAATGCCTTGAATATGCAGAAACTTCCCGGCTACTCCGGCCTGCCCGATGGTGTATTCGGGTAGAATGGCTTCGGCAAACGGCAGCGGCGCGCCGGTGTTCATCAGTGTCACGCGCCGAGGCAGGCGCGGATAGTGCGCAAATGCGACTGCCGAAGAATTCAGCCCCTGATAAAAGTGAAAATAGGATTTTCCGTTTTTCTGCGTGGCCAAAAACGGCGCTTTTTTGATCTCATAGGGGAAATCGTCGGCATCGGCGCTTTCCAGGCAGCCCTGCATCCGGCGGTACCAATCGCCTACGCGTGCAATGCGATCGGCGGCTTCGGGCGGAATTTCGCCGTTGCCGTCCGGGCCCACATTGAGCAGATAATTTCCGCCCATGGCCATCACCCGGTCGATCGACTGCGTTAAATACCGCACCGAAAAATAGTCTTCGTTGCTGCGGTAGCCCCAGCTCTGCTCGCCCACCGAGTTGCAGGCCTCGGTCATCGCAGCAAAGCGCTGCCCCGCAATCGTGCCGTATTCGCGCTCGGGGGTGGAAAAATCACCCGGGTCAAACCCACGGTTATTGATGTAGATCTCCGTCTGAAGCGACCGCACCAATTCGTTCACGCTCGGATCGTAAATCTGCGGCGGAATATCCCAAAAGAAGGTGTAGATTGGGCCGTAATTCGTGAGCAGCTCCGTGACTTGACGCTTCACATAATCAATGTAGCGCGAATAGTCGTTATCCTCGCGAAAATGCGCCTTGCCTTGGTGCGTGGAATGGCGGTTAAAGCCATTTTCGTGGTGCCAGTCGGGGCAGGAGTAGTAAAGCGAAAGCCGCATGCCGTGTTTGGCGCAGGCGTCGGCGAGCATGCGCAGCACGTCGCGGCCATACGGCGTATGCATAATGCTGTAATCCGTCTGTTTGGTGTCCCACATGCAAAAACCGTCGTGATGTTTGGTGGTAAAACAAATGTAACGCATTCCGGCATGCTTGGCCATCAGCACCCATGCTTCTGGATCGTAGCGCGTGGGGCAAAAGGTGTGGGCATATCCCTCGTATTCGGCGCGCGGCAGGTCGTAGCGCGCAAACACCTGCTCCTGCACGCCCAGCTGCGCGTAGATGCCCCAGTGAATGAACATACCCAGGCAGTTGTCGTGAAATTTTAACGCACGTTCGGTTGGCATTGCATTTCCCTCGTTTCGTTTTGTGTTCGATCGTCAAAGCGCCGGCACCACACATCCCGCGAATGGCGCGAAATGTAGCCGTGGGCCAGTCAGCGCGCCGGGGTGTTCAGCGTGTTGAACAGCTTCATCAGCGCGCCTGCGTTCACCGCAGCATCGCGATAGGCGCGGGAGGTGTAGGCGCATGGGCGGCCCAGCAGCACCAACGTTTCCACCGGGCAGGCCGGATCGTTGATGAAAATGTTCAGATAAATGTTTTTCGCGCGGGGCTTGCTGCCCGGCAGCAGAGTGCCCGATGCTTCCGGCGCTTTGGGCGGCCAGCCCGGTTCGCCCTTTTCGTTGCAGATCGCGCCGTCTTTCCAAATGTAATCCACGCCGTCGGCCGAAAGCTCCGCGCTCAGCACCGAATCATAGGTGTGCACCGGAATGCGGCTGCTTTCGTGCGCGATCAGCCACTTTTTGCGGTCTTCATCCATCCACAAATCGCCGATGCGCGCCGTGAGCGCCGCGCCGGCGTCGGCCATGGCGGCTTTGGCCGCCCGCGTTTTGCGCCGCTCCGAAATCAGCAGCAGCACCCCCGAGATCAGCAGCAGCAGCGTGGCGCTGCCCAGTGTAATGTAAAAAATCGGTTCCATATTGCGCCTCCTGTTTTCCACTTTTCCATGTGGAAATGTTGATTCACGGGCCAAGGGAAACGGGGATGGGTTATTCCAGCTTGAGCTGCTCGCCCGATTCTTCGGGCGCAGGCAGCGCACCGGCAGCGGGCAGACTCTTGGCACGGTAGCGGTGCGGCTTCACGAGCATGCCCTCCACATAGGGCGAAACGCGGGTGAGGTGCGCGCCGCGTTTGAGCGCCATCACCGCCACGCCCTGCGCGTTGCGGGAGCTCTTGGTTTGAATGGCGCCGCTGTGGAACAGCAGCCGCCGCCCGTTGGAGGCCGTCATCAAAAATTCGCCGTCCTCGGGCGCCTGCAGCATGGCGAACACCGGTTCCTTGTCGCAATAAGCCGACAGCAGCTTTTTGCGGTTCGTTTTGGTGGCATAGGCCGCCAGATCGATCTTGGCCACCTTGCCGCTTTCAAAAAAGAACAGCATCACGCCTGCATAGTCGCGCGTGACCGCCATATAAAGCGGGCGCTCGCCGTCGTCCATGCCGAGCTTGGTGGGCAGATAGTCGCCGAGCACGCTGGCCTTGGTGTCGTCAAAATCGGCGCCGCGCGCCTTATACACCTGCTGCCGGTCGGTGAAGAACAGCAGCTCGCTGTTGTTGGTGGCGTCGGCCTCCTGCAAAATTTCGTCGCCCTCTTTGAGTTTTTGCTCACCGCTCATGCGCAGCGACTGCGGCGTGATCTTTTTGAAATACCCCTCCGCGGTGAAAAACAGATGCACCGGGTAGTCGGGCGTTTCGTCCGGCTCGTCGTCCGCCAAAAGCTCGCCGGGGTCGATGAGTGTGCTGCGGCGGGGCTGGGCGTACTTTTTAGCAATGGCGCGCAGCTCCGCAATGATGATGGACTGCACGCGGCTCTTGCGCGCGAGCACGTCCTCCAAGTCGGCAATTTCGGCCTGCAGCTGCTCCATCGCCGCCAATTGCTTGAGAATATATTCCCGGTTGAGGTGGCGCAGCTTAATTTCGGCCACATATTCCGCCTGCGATTCGTCAATGCCAAAGCCGATCATCAGGTTCGGCACCACCTCGGCTTCTTCCTCGGTGGCGCGCACGATCTGTACCGCCTTGTCGATGTCGAGCAGAATTTTTTGCAGGCCCTGGAGCAAATGCAGGCGGTCTTTTTTCTTGGTGAGGTCAAAATGCGTGCGGCGGCGCACGCATTCCACGCGAAACGCCGTCCATTCCTGAAGCAGCTCCCGCACGCCGAGCACGCGCGGCACGTCGCCGATCAGCACGTTAAAATTGCACGAGAACGCATCCTCGAGCGGCGTCATGCGGAACAGGCGCGCCATCAGCTTTTCGGGGTCGGCGCCGCGCTTGAGGTCGATCGTGATTTTCAGACCGTCCAGACCGGTTTCGTCGCGCACGTCGGCAATTTCGCGAATTTTGCCGCCCTTGACCAAGTCGATGATCTTTTCGATGATCGCCTCCACCGTGGCGGTGGGCGGAATTTGCAGCACGTCGATGCAGTTGCTCGCCTTGTCGTAGCGATAAGTGCCGCGCACGCGTAGGCTGCCGCGCCCGGTGCGGTAGATTTGGTTCAGCGCCGCCCGGTCGCACAAAATTTGGCCGCCGCCCGGAAAATCCGGCGCGGGCAGCGTGGTGAGCAGGTCGTGATCTGGGTCCTGCATCAGCGCGATCGTGGTTTCGCACACCTCTTTGATGTTGAACGGGCAAATCGAGCTGGCCATGCTCACCGCAATGCCGGTGTTCGCGTTCACAAGCACCGAGGGAAACGCCGCGGGCAGCAGCGTGGGCTCCTTGAGCGTGCCGTCATAGTTATCCACAAAATCAACGGTGTCCTTGTCAATGTCGCGGAACAGCTCGGCGCAGATGTCATCGAGCCGGGCTTCGGTGTAGCGCGAGGCTGCCCACGCCATGTCGCGTGAGTAAAATTTGCCAAAGTTGCCCTTGGAATCCACATACGGGTGCAACAGCGCTTCGTAGCCGCGGCTCAGGCGCACCATGGTGTCGTAAATGGCGGCGTCGCCGTGGGGGTTGAGCTTCATGGTTTCGCCCACAATATTCGCCGATTTGGTGCGGTGGTTGGCGCCCAGCAGTCCCATTTTGTACATCGTATATAATAATTTGCGGTGCGACGGCTTAAACCCATCAATTTCGGGAATGGCGCGCGACAAAATCACGCTCATTGCATAGGGCATAAAATTCTGGCGCAGCGTTTCGGTGATGGGCTGCTCCGCCACTTCGCCCGCGCCCGCGATCACCCCGCGCATCTGCGGAGCCGCCGGAACCGTTTTTTCCGTTTTTTTTCGTGCCATCGGTGATCTCCTTTATCAGCTAATATCCGCCAATTCCAAATAGTCCGCGCCGTTTTCGGCAATATAGGTTTTTCGCCCGTTCAAATTGTCGCCGAGCAGCAGGTCGAAGGTTTCGGCCGTTTCGATCGCTTCGGTGGGCAGCACCTGAATCAGCCGCCGCGTTTCGGGGGCCATGGTGGTCAGGCTCATCATTTCGGGCTGGTTTTCGCCCAACCCCTTGGAGCGCTGAATGGTGATAAGCCTGGTCTTCTCATTGATGGCCTTGCGGATGTTCTCATAATCGAAAGTGCCATCCTCCAGAAGGTCAACCTGGCGGTAGATCACGCCGTACTCTTTTAAAGAGCCGGCAGATTCACGGATACCAATAACCTCTTCCAGGGTATCGTAGGGTTTTCCCACCGGGGAAAGGAGCTCATCGCCCGGACGCAGATTGCCAGACAGCGCCACATGCAGAGCATGGGTGCCGGAAATCAGCTGTGGGCGCACCAGGGCATCCTCACCGTGGAAAGCCTTTGCATACACCTCTTCCAGGGTATCACGGCCCAGGTCGTTGTAACCGTAACCGGTGGTTGCCGCAAAGTG
>CAKUME010000119.1 GCA_934667575.1 uncultured Eubacteriales bacterium
TCAATACCCGGAGCATCAGCTCTTTGAAGAAACCGTGAGCAAAGACATTGCGTTCGGCCCCAAAAACATGGGGCTGCCCGCCGACGAAATTGCCGAGCGCGTGCACATGGCGGCCAAATTTGCCGGGCTGCGCGAGGAACTGCTCGAAAAATCGCCGTTTGATCTGTCGGGCGGCGAAAAACGGCGTGCCGCGATTGCCGGTGTGATCGCGATGGACCCGGCCGTGGTCATTTTGGACGAGCCGGCCGCGGGGCTCGACCCGATGGGGCGCGACGATTTGTTTGAGCAAATCGGCTTGTATCATGAAGCGCGCAAAAACACGATTTTGATCGTGTCGCACAGCATGGAGGACACTGCGCGGTTCAGCGACCGCGTGCTGGTGATGAACCATGGCCATGCGGCCATGCTCGCCCCCACCGCCGACGTGTTTGCCCATGCGTCGGAGCTTCAGGAAATGGGCTTGCAGGTGCCGCAGGTCACGCGTGTGTTCATGCAGCTGCGGCGCATGGGGTATCCCGTGCGCGGCGACGTCTACACGCTGCCGCAGGCCAAGGCGGAGCTGCTTCGGGTGCTGAAAGGGGGCGCGGCGCAATGATTCAAGACATCACGCTGGGGCAATATTTCCCCATTTCGTCGGTGATCCACCGGCTCGACCCGCGCATTAAGCTCGCGCTGACGTTCGTGCTGATTATTTTTGTATTCGTCGCATCGTCGGCCGTGTCCACGCTGCTGGTGGTGGCGGCGGCGGTCACGTTGGTCGCGCTCACCCGCGTGCCATTCAAGCTCTATCTGCGCGGGCTGCGCCCCATTCTGCTCATTTTGCTGTTCACCTCCATTTTGAATATCTTCTACGTGAAAACCGGCACCGTGCTGGTGGAATGGAAATGGCTGCTGATTACCACCGACGGCGTGCTGCGCTGCGTGCGCATTGCGGTGCGCATTGCGGTGATGATCCTCATCAGCTGCGCGCTGACCTACACCACCTCCCCCACCGACCTCACCACGGCGCTCGAGCACCTCATGCGGCCGCTGAAGCTGGTGCGCGTGCCGGTGCACGACATTGCGATGATGATGACCATCGCGCTGCGGTTTGTGCCCACGCTGCTGGAGGAAACCGACAAAATTACATCCGCGCAAAAGGCGCGCGGCGCCGATCTGGAGAGCGGCAGCCTGATGCAGCGGATGCGCGCGATGATCCCGATTTTAATCCCGCTGTTTGTGTCGGCATTCCGCCGCGCCTACGATCTGGCCATGGCGATGGAATGCCGCTGCTATCATGGCGGCGACGGCCGCACCTCTATGAAGCAGCTGCGGCTGCATCAGCGAGACTACATGGCACTGGTGTGGAGCGCGCTGTTTTGCGCGGGGGTAATTTTATGCAACTGGATTCCGCCGCAGCTGTGAACGGCGTGCGCAATCTGCTGCTTCGGCTGCAATACGACGGCACCGCTTACCACGGTTGGCAGGTGCAGCAGAACGCGCGCAGCGTGCAGCAAACCTTGCAGGAGGCACTGTTTCCCATTCTGGGCGGCCCGCATGACCTAAAAGGATGCAGCCGCACCGACAGCGGCGTACACGCAAACGAATACTACGTCAGCGTGCGCACGCATGCGGCGATCCCCTGCGTGCGCCTGCAAGCCGCGCTCAACGTGCGGCTGCCGCGGGATATCGCGGTGCTCGATTGCCGCGAGGTACCGCTCGATTTTCACGCGCGCTACAGCTGCACCGGCAAGGAGTATGTGTATCAGATTTGGAACGGGCCGGTGAAAAACCCGTTTCTCGAGCGCTATGCGCTGCACTACCCCTATCCGCTCGATGCGGAAGCACTGCACCGCTGCGCGCAGGCCTATGTTGGCACGCACGATTTTTCGGCGTTTTGCTCGGCGGGCGGCAAAAAGCTGGACCCGGTGCGCACGGTAACGTCGTTTGAAGTCGCGCGGGCGGGCGCGCTCGTGACAATGCGTGTAGCCGCGGACGGCTTTTTATACAATATGGTACGCATCATGGTGGGCACGCTGCTGCGCGTGGCGCAGGGCAAAATTGCGCCCACCGGCATTCCGGCGATTCTGGAAAGCCGCGACCGCGGCCGCGCCGGGTTGACTGCGCCGCCGCACGGGCTGTTTTTGAACCGCGTATTTTACAACGAACCGATTTGAACGGATACGAAACGGAGGGACCCCGGTTGAAATTTTACACGGATTACGAGCCGGACGCCATGGACGATGCGCGCCCGCACACCGAGCCGGGCGCGCGCCACGCGCTGCCGGACCAGAGCCGGGACGCCCGCCCCGCCCCGGACGCCGATACGCCTGCCGCCGACAAATCCGCCCGGCCGCATGCCCGCACGCTGCGCAAGCACCGCGCGGCGGCACCGGCAAAAACACCGCACGCAGGCGCCCGTTCCGTGCGCGCCGTGCGGCGGCCGGCGAAAAAGCACTCGGCGCTGCCGCGCGCACTGCGGCGGGTGGTGTCGCTGCTGCTGGTCGCGGCGCTCGTGCTCGCGGCGTGGACCTATCGCGCGCAGCTCGCACCCGACCGGGTGAAAGCATGGGTGCAGGAAAATTTGCTGGGCTATTCCGACGGCGACGGTTACCCCGTGTCGTTCGGCGGCTCCGAAGTGGAATGGGGCAATGTGGCCGTGGCCGACGGCGCGCCCGCGTTTGTGAGCAGCACCGGCTTTGTGCGGCTCACCAAGGGCGGCAAAACGGCCGCCGCCGCGCAGCATGGCTATACCAATCCGGTGCTGCGCCGCTGCGGCAGCTGCTTTTTCATCTACGATCTGGGCGGCAAGAGCTTTCGCGTGAGCACCAACGGCACCGACTTTACCGAAACCGCGCAATATGATTACGCCATCTATTGCGGCGCAGTGGCGCGCAGCGGCATTTACGCCGTTGCGAGTGCGGCCACGGGCTATACCTCCCAAGTCACGGTGTTCAGCGCGCGCGGGAACAAATTGTTCAACTGGTCGTCGCAAAATGCGCTGATCACGGCGGTTTGCTTCAGCCCGGATGGCAAACGCGTGGCCGCCGCCGCATTCTCGTCGGAAGGCGGCGCGATGAAAACCACCGTGCGCGTGTTTGCGGTGAGCGGCGGCGAAGCGCTCGACACCCGCGAGCTCAACGACTGCATGATGCTCGACATGGCGTTCGCCAACGAAAATCGGCTGATGCTGGTGGGCGACACCTGCGCAGCGGGCTTCACGGTAGGCAGCGGGGCGCTGAGCACCTACGACTACGCCGGGCAATCGCTGAGCACCTATGATCTGGACGTGCAGGGCGGCGCGGTGCTTGCGCTTTCGGCCGCGGCGGATGGGCGCAGCGGCACGTTGGTGCACTTTGCGCCGGACTTTTCCACCAATACCGTCGCGCGGTTCTCGCAGTCGATGCGCTCGGTGGACTGGAGCGCCGGCGGCATTCTCACGCTTTCGGGCGGCAAGGTGTCGTTGCTGGATAAAACCGGCGCCGTTCAGGGGCAAGCCGACGCCGGCAGTGACGCCGTGCGCGCGCTGCACGCCGAAAGCGGCAGCTGCTACATTCTGGGCGCAAGCGAAATCCGCAAATGCGCACTGCAATAAGCAACCGAGGTGAAATGCATGAACAACACATCGTTTTCATTCACGCCGGTGGCGCATATTTGCAGTGATTTCCGTGAAAAATTCGGCATTCCGCGCCAAAGCGGGCTGGTGGACGCGCTGCGTGCCGAGATCCGGTTTGAACCGGACTACCGCAATCCGGAGGCGCTGCGCGGGCTTGCGGATTTTTCACACCTGTGGCTGATCTGGGTGTTTTCGCGCGCGCAGCGCGACGGTTGGAGTGCCACGGTTCGGCCGCCGCGGCTGGGCGGCAACACGCGCATGGGCGTGTTCGCCACGCGCTCGCCGTTTCGGCCGAACCCGATCGGACTGTCGTGCGTGCAGCTGATCGACATGGATCTGCATACGCCGCACGGGCCGGTAATCCGCGTGGCCGGGGCGGATCTGCTGGACGGCACGCCGATTTTGGACATTAAGCCCTATTTGCCCTATGCCGACGCGCGGCCCGATGCGCGGGGCGGCTTTGCGGATGCGCACGCGGGCGACTGCCTGCAGGTGGAATGTTCGCCCGCGCTGCTCGCGCGCGTGCCCGCTGAAAAACGCCGTGCGCTGCTGGGGGTGCTTGCGCAGGATCCGCGCCCGTCGTACCAAAACGACCCCGCCCGCGTTTACGGAATGCAGTTCGCCGGGCTGGACGTGCGCTTCACCGTGGCGGGCGATCGGCTGACGGTGCGCGAAATTTTATAATGCACTCGCTTTCGGCTCACCGCCGGAAGCGTTTTTTTTGCGCGCCGCACAGCGCGCAAAAGCCGCCCGCAGAGGAGCGATCTCCCCCACGGGCGGCTTTGATAATTTTGTTTCAACCGGACGGAGCGATTAGCTCACCACAGTGATTTCTTCGCCCTTGAGCAGTTTGTCCACTGCATCCATGCAGGCGGACGCCCAAGTGGATTTCACCAATCCCTGAATCTCACCGTCCACCTCGAACACCACGCGGCGATCGTTGGTCGCACACTGGTACACTTTGAACACGGTTTCCTTCTTTTCGCACTCCGGATAATGCTTGAGCGTGAGCGTGAAGAGCAGGTCGCCCTTGCTGTCGAGGTCGGTAAACGGCTCCTGCTTGTAGGCGCTCAGGAACTGCTGATAGAACTTGGAGAACATGGTGAGCTCTTCGCCGTTGTAATACGTCGTGTAATCGTAGACTACCGAGGAC
>CAKUME010000120.1 GCA_934667575.1 uncultured Eubacteriales bacterium
GCGCATGGCCATTCTGCTGGTCACGCTCGGGCCGATCCTGGTGGCCTATCCGTTCTTTCAAAAATATTTCATCAAGGGCATCACGGTCGGTTCGGTCAAGGGCTAATTTTCAATCGTATATTCTCCGGCAACGGAAGATATAAATTTTTTTCTGGAGGAAAATCAACATGAACAAAACAGTCAAACGGGTTTCCGCGATGCTGCTGGCTGCGCTGCTTTCGGCATCGATGCTGACGGCGTGCGCCGGCAAAACCACATCGTCTGCCGGCAGCACGGGCAGCACCTCGTCGGCGGAAACGCAGACGGAAACCAAAAAGGATCCGGTTACCCTCAATGTGTGGATGATGAACAGCCAGGGCACTGCGGATGCGCAGGTCACCGAGGCGCTCAACAACCTGCAATCCGTGAAGGACCTGAACCTCACGATCAACTTCACCAAAACGCAGGCCGGCTCGAACTACACGCAGTCGGTGGGGCTGGCGCTTGCCGCGGAAGACCCGTGCGATATCGTGTTCGATGCGGCGTGGATCACCTATAACCAGCGCGTGGCCGAGGGTGCATATGCGGATATCACGGACGAAATCGAAAAGCATACGGCGCTCAAGGAAGCCATTCCGGAGCAGAACTGGAACGGTGTGAAGATCCACGACAAGATTTATTGTGTGCCCACCTACAAGGAAGCGGCCACCTCGTGGGGCTTCTTGCTGCCGACCGAGATCCTCACCAAGCATAACATTGAGGCCTCCAGCGTGAAAACGCTCGACGATATGACCAATGTGCTCAAGCAGGCGGTGGCAGACGGCCGCTACGGCTTTATGGCCTATGCCACCGGCACCACGATCGCGCGCATGGCGGCGGCCATTCAGCACGATGTGATCACCGAATATCTGACCTATGTGGATTATTCGGATCCCACCAAGGTGGTCAACTGGTATGCAACGGAAGACTTCAAAAAGTTTGCCCATCTGATGCGCAGCTGGTATGAGCAGGGCATTATTCCGGAAAACGTGGCGACCAAGGATAACTACAATGACGTTAAAGAGAATGGTGACCTGCGTGGTGCAGAAGCGCACAACTACAGCCCGCTGAACGAAGTTTACACCTCCAAGAGCTACGGCATTCCGTTCTCCTATATCCCGATGGCCGATGCCTATATCAATACCGGCACGGTGGCAGGCTCGCTGTATGCAGTGACCTCCAAGTGCAAATACCCGGATCGCGCGGTGGATTTCCTCGAAGCATGGAATACCAAGAGCGAGATCAAAAACATGATCTGCTACGGCCTCGAAGGCGTGACCTATGATCTGGTAGACGGCCAGGTGGATACCAGCAAATACCCGAATCATATGCAGTTGTGGTCGGCACAGAACTGGAGCTGCGGCAACGAGTATATCTCGTATACCGAAGTGGGCGAGCCGAAAGACAAGTGGGAGCAGTACAAGGCGTGGAACGAAGCCGCCAAGGTCAGCCCGCTGCTTGGCTTTGCTTATGATCCGTCTACTACGAATTCCACCATCACGGCCTGCAAGGCGGCTGTCACGGAGCGGCTTGCGTCGCTGTGCAACGGCTTGTACGAAGATGTGGACGCCAAGATCGACGAGCTGAATCAGGCGCTCGAAATGAATGGCATGAAAGAGCTCCTGGAAGATACCCAGAAACAGCTCGATGAGTTTTACGCTACCAAAAAGTAAAATCATGCGGCCATAAACCGCAAGGCTCCCTGCCGGAAACGGCAGGGAGCCTTTTTGCTTTGGGACAATTTATTGATTTTTTATTTTTTGTTGTCCGAACGGCGCCGCTCCTGCCGCTGCGCGGTGCGTTCGCGAAGCGCGGCGCGAATGCGGCGCATGGCCTCCGAATCGCGCAGGGAGCGCATATTCGGAAACGCCGCAATCAAACGGCGAGTGGGAAAGCGGAACGCGCTTTCCATCGCGTGCACCCGCGCAGACATCGCGTCCAGCTCGGTGCGGATGCGCACCTCGGCGGGCGCGCCGATCTTCTCTTTGAACAGCTCGCGCATTTCGGCGGTTTTGGTCTGCAATTCCTTTTTCATTTGAGCCAGCTGCGCGAGCTTGCCGTTGAGCACCAAAATGGCATGCACGGTCAAAATCAGATCGGCCTCGAGCACCGACCACAGCGCAAACGCCGTCCACTGCACCGCCACGGGCCCCGGCAGCGCCACCAGCGCGTTCACCGCCGGAGCGATCCATTCGAGCAGCGCCACCGCGAGCAGCCCAAACAGCGTGGAATTGCGCAGGCAAACGCGCCCGTTCAGGTTGAATTTATTGTTCGAATAATCCCACCACGACATATGAAACAGCTTTTCCAGCAGCAGCGAGGTGAGGTATTCCAGCACGCTGGTGAGCAGCATCCCGCACAAAAACAGCGCGATCACCCGCCCGTGCAGCGGCCGCAGCGCGTAATAGATCAGCAGCGCGCCAAAACCGTAAACCGGGCAGAGCGGCCCGGCCAAAAAGCCGCGGTTCGTCCACTTGCGGTCGAGCGCAAAACAGTAAATGCACTCGCACGCCCATCCCAAAAAGCTGTAACATAAAAATGTCAAAAAAAACTGCGCCGCGTTTTCCATGGCATCCTCCCGCAAATGTAATATCTAATAGTATAGCATATCATGCGAAAAAATGCAACGCGGCGGATCCTTTTAGCGGCGGCGCGCAAGCGCGTGCGTCATATGCGCCGAAATGCCCATGGCCGGCACGCTCAGCAGGCTCCACAGCAGCGAAAACGGCAGGCAGATTTGTCCCCACAGGTTCAGCGGCCGCGCCGAATAGTCCCACTCCTGATGTTTGCGGTTGAATGCAAGGCCAAACAGCAGCTCCACCAGCGTGACTGCGGCCGCGCCCTTGCAGCAGCGCAGCGCGAGCGGCTGCGTTCGGCTTCGGCCGTTGCACCAGCGGTCGATGAGCACCAAGCTGCATCCGCCCGCGCAGAACATCGAAAAATAGGTGCGCTGCCGCGTGAGTAGCTCCAGCGCGGTATACACGCCGCCCCCAAACAGAAACAGCAGCCCTGCCGTGCGTGGTTTTTTCATCGAATGCGCTCCTTCCGGGTTCATGTGGTTTCTATTCTGCCCCGGAAGCGCGCGGCCTATGCGGTTTTCGGTCAGCGGCCGTCGTATTTTGCGCGCAGATACGCAATGTTGTCGGCGCTGTCGGGCTGATAGGTCACGCCCAGATATTCCAATATGCCCTTGGCAATGGCCACACCGATGGCGTAGATATTGTTAATAATAAAATCCGCGTCGGCAGGATTGTCGTGGAACGCGACCTCCACCAGCACCGCCGGCGCGCGCGTGCGCCGCAGTTCATAATAGCCTTTTCCGCCAAATGCGCCTGCGCCTTCGCGCACGCCCAACCCGTCGGCGGGCGAAATGGCTACCAGCTGCGCATAAATGTCGTTCGCAAGCTGCTGTGCTTCGCCGCCAAACCGGTGCACATAAACCGACGGCCCGCGCGCGCTGCCTGTGGCGCTGGCGTTGGAGTGAATGGCCACATGCACCTGCGGGCCGATCGCGTTCGATTCCGCCACGATCTCCTGCAGGCTCTGATCCGGCGCATTGCGCGCGGTGGTCACACCGTGGCGCTCCAGTTCATATTCGACCACGTCTGCAATCAGGTTCATGCGTTCTTCTTCCGTTCCGTAGTTGCCGTAGCCCACGTTCCAATCCTGCACCGAGGGCGAAAGATATACCTGCACCGCCATAACAAAAAACGCTCCTTTCCCATATTCCGCCGTTTTCATTCTATGCAGCGGTTCCGGCCCGCGTGCCAAAGCCGTACTATCCGCTTCGGGCGGCGCATAGATTGTATTAACTTGACACAACCGGAGGGGAAAACAGTGAATACAATTGTGGAAGCGCGCGCAGTGGAGCTGGGTGAATTTATCGTGGCAAGCGGCGCGACCGTGCGCCGTGCCGCCCGGCAGTTCGGGATCAGCAAAAGCACCGTGCACAAGGATGTGTCCGAACGGCTGAAGACCATCGATCCGCAGCTGCACCGCAAAGTGAAGGCGGTGCTGGAGCGCAACAAGGCGCAGCGCCACATTCGGGGCGGCATGGCCACCCGGCAGAAATACAGCGAAGCGCGGCAGCGGCGGCGCGCCGCACAGGCCGCCGAAAGGAGTGTGCAGCGATGAAAATTTGGATTGTTTCGCGGAAAAAGCTGGGGGTGCTGGCGTGCTGCGCAGCGGGGCTGATCATGCTGGCGGCCGCGCTGGGAACCGGACTGCGCCGCGTGGTCCCGGCGTCGGCCCATGCGCGCAAAATTCCGATTTACTGCGTGGAAAAGCAGGAAAAAGTGATCAGCATCAGCTTTGATGCGGCGTGGGGCAACGAGGACACGCAGCGGCTGATCGATGAGCTGGGGCAATACAATGTGAAAGCCACGTTTTTTGTGGTGGGGCAGTGGGTAGATAAATACCCCGAGTCGGTCAAGGCGCTGGCGGACGCGGGGCACGAAATTATGAACCATTCCAACACACACCCGCATATGCCGCAGCTGAGCGCCGCGCAGATGACCGACGAGATCAATGCCTGCAACGACAAAATTGAGGCCGTTACCGGCGTGCGCCCGCTGCTGCTGCGCCCGCCCTATGGCGATTATAACAATACATTGGTGGAAACGCTGCATGGGCTGGGCATGTATTGCATCCAATGGGACGTGGATTCGCTCGACTGGAAGGGCATCTCTGCTGCTGAGATCACCAAGCGCGTG
>CAKUME010000121.1 GCA_934667575.1 uncultured Eubacteriales bacterium
GGCAAGCGCTTTACTTACGGCGGCGACACCGGCAAAGACCAGCGCATTTATTATTTTAACACCAAGGAACTGCTCGACAACAAGTTCGGCACGCCGAACCCGGTTCCGTTCCGTGTTGTAGACAGCAAGATCGGGCTGGACCTCGACGTAGCGCTGCGCTGCTCGGGTGTGTATTCCTATCGCATTGCGGATCCGCTACTGTTTTACACCAATGTGTGCGGCAACGTAAGCGGCGAATATACCCGTGACGAGCTGGACAGCACGCTCAAGCATGAATTTATCAGTGCGCTTCAGCCTGCGCTCGGCAAGCTTTCGGAGCTCGAACTGCGCCCGAATCAGATCGTGCTGCACACCACGGAGCTCGAAGACGCCATGAATGCCGCACTTTCGGCCAAATGGGGAGAGCTGCGCGGCCTCAAGGTGGTCAGCATCGCACTGGGATCGGTCACGCTGCCGGACGAAGACGCCGAAATGATCAAACAGGCGCAGCGCACGGCGATCATGCGCGATCCCACCATGGCCGCAGCCACGCTCGTTGGCGCGCAGGCCGACGCCATGAAAACGGCGGCGGGCAACCCCGCGGGCGCAATGACCGGCTTTATGGGCATGGGCATGGCCGCAAACGCAGGCGGCGTGAATGCGCAAAACCTGTTTGCAATGGGTCAGCAGCAGGCGGTCCCGGCCGCGCCCGCCGCACCGGCGGCCAACAGCTGGAAATGCGCAAAGTGCGGCGCAGAGGCAACCGGCAAATTCTGCCCCGAATGCGGCAGCCCCAAACCGGCGCAGGATGACCGTTGGACGTGCGTTTGCGGTTCGGTAAACACCGGAAAATTCTGCCCGAACTGCGGTGCCAAAAAGCCGGCGGTTTGCAAAAAGTGCGGCTGGAAGCCCGAAGACCCGGCCCATCCGCCCAAGTTTTGCCCGAACTGCGGCGAACCGTTCTAATCCGCACGCCGAGGATTTTCGGTGAACCCAAAAGGAGGGGTACTGCTTGCCAACCATACAAGAATATAAATGCCCATGCTGCGGCGGCGCCATTGCGTTTGACAGCACCCTGCAAAAAATGAAGTGCCCGTATTGTGACACGGAATTTGATGTGGAGGCGCTCAAAGGCTATGACACAGCGCTGCAAAACGAATCGGCCGACGACATGCAATGGCAAACCGATGCCGGAACCGAATGGAAAGAGGGCGAGGCCGATCAGCTGCGCAGCTATGTGTGCCAGTCCTGCGGCGGCGAAATTGTTTGCGATGCAACCACGGCAGCCACCGCGTGCCCGTTCTGCGGCAATCCGGTGGTGCTGATGGGGCAGGTTTCGGGTGCGCTGCGCCCGGATTATGTGATCCCGTTCAAACTGGACAAAGCAGCGGCCAAGGCGGGCCTCACCAAGCATTTGTCCAAAAAGCGCCTGCTGCCCAAAGTGTTCAAGAACCAGAATCACATTGATGAGATCAAAGGCGTGTATGTGCCGTTTTGGCTTTTCGATGCCGACGCGCAGGCGAATATTCGCTACCGCGCCACTCGGATTCACACCTGGAGCGACAGCGATTACGATTATACCGAAACCTCTTATTTTGCCGTTCAGCGCGGCGGCAGCATCGGTTTTATGCATGTGCCGGTGGATGGCTCGGCCAAAATGCCGGACGATTTGATGGAATCCATTGAGCCCTATAATTTTTCGGACGCAGTCGATTTTCAAACGGCCTATTTGGCGGGCTATTTGGCGGACAAATATGATGTGACCGCCGAGCAGAGCGTGGCGCGCGCCAACGAACGCGTGAAGCGTTCCACCGAATCGGCGTTTGCATCCACGGTGCAGGGCTATTCGAGCGTGGTGCCGGAGCACAGCAGCATTCAGCTGAGCAACGGCAAGGCCAAATATGCGCTCTATCCGGTTTGGCTGCTGAATACCACTTGGAACGGCAAAAAATATACGTTTGCCATGAACGGCCAGACCGGCAAATTCGTCGGTAACCTGCCGGTGGATAAAGCCGCAGCCGCGCGCTGGACGCTCGGGCTGTTCGCACTGTTTACCGCCATTTCCTATGGCGCGGTGTGGCTGCTCTGGCTTGCGGGCATTTTGTGAGTGGGGGAGGGCAAACCATGAAAAAACGTATTTTTGCAATGGTCTGTGCGCTCGTCCTCTGCTTCACATGGGCGGTTCCGGCGTTTGCCGTGTCGGATGAGGGATATGTTGTGGATGACACCGGCACATTCAGCGAATCCGAAATCAAAGAACTGAACGACCGCGCTGCGCAGCTCTCTCAAAAAACCGGAGTGGAAATCCTGTTCCTCAAAACAGACCAAAACGGCGATACAGCCATTGAAGATTATGCGATGGAGCGCATGAATGTAACGCCGGATCAAGACAGCATCTTGTTTGCGCAGGATGACGATTACTGGTCCGTCCATTTCAGCGGCGCACGCACCCAACTGTTCACGGATGAAGACGCCGACGCATTGTGGAATGCATATCGGGAAACGTCGGGATTTTATGATGGTGTTGAAGGCTATTTTACCGCAGCCGAACAGCTGCTGAATCAGCCGGAAGACGATCGATCCGACGCCGCTTCGAACACGGACGCCCACATTGCCGTGCCTGTTCTGGATGAAAGTGACCGCAAGCGGGTGGTGGATCTGGCCGACCTGATCGGCGATTCGGATGAAGCCGCGCTGCGGAGCAAGCTGGACGAAATCAGCGAGCGGCAGCGGCTGGATGTGATCGTTGTGACCACCAATACGCTCAACGGCCTCACGCCCCGCGATTATGCCGACGATTTCTTTGATTATAATGGTTATGGCATCGGCGCGAATCGGGACGGTGTGCTCCTGCTGATCAGCATGGAGGATCGGGACTATTGGATTTCCACCCGCGGCTATGGCATTCGCGCATTCACTGACGCGGGCATTTCCTACATCGCGTCCCAATTCAAAAGCGACCTTTCCGACGGAAATTATGCGGCGGCTTTCAATACGTTTGCGGATGAATGCGACCGGTTTATTACGCAGGCGCGCGAAGATCGTCCCTATGACACCGGCACGCTGCCGCGCACGCCGCCCGGCGCAATGTGGCTGGTAGTGGTGGCTGTGCCGAGCCTGATTTTGGCGTTCATTGTGGTGGGCTGCATGAAGCGCAAGCTCAAATCCGTGCGCCCGCAGCCGGGAGCGAACAGCTATGTGCGCCCGGGCAGCATGAATGTGGCGTTTGCGCGGGATATTTTCCTGTATAGCCATGTCACGCGAACCGCCCGGCCCAAAGATGACGACCACGGCGGCAGCAGTACGCACGAATCGTCTTCCGGAGCGACCCACGGCGGCGGCGGGGGCAAATTTTAACCATTTGGCGCATTGCGGTATTTGCGTCATAAAAACGAATCGGCGCGCAGCCTCATTCACCGAGGCGGCACGCCGATTTTGTTTATATGGGGACAGTTTATTTTTTTGCTTCCGCCTGAAGCTCCGCATAGAGCTCCTGAACCACCTTGCGTTCATCAAACGGGTACTTTACACCGTTGATCTCTTCGTAATCCCAATGCCCTTTGCCGATCAGCAGAATCATATCGTCCTTCTGCGCCAGCGACATCGCGTATTTAATTGCGGTGCGGCGGTCGGGGATGATCTCATACTTGCCCTTTGTGCGATCCAACCCCACCTTGATTTCGGCATTAATTTCGTCCAACGGCTCAAAGCGCGGGCAGTTAGAGGTCACAATCGTTAAATCGGCGCGGTTGCCTAAAATTTCGCCTGCATCGGCGCGGCGAATCTTGGTGCGGTTGCCGTCGGAACCAAACACCGCGATAATGTGATTCGGCTGATACTGCTGCAAACCGTCGATCAAGCTGCGAATGCCGATGCCGTCGTGTGCAAAGTCGATAATCACCGAATACGGCGCGGGAATGTCGATCGTTTCCACGCGGCCGCGGATTTTCACATTGTGCAGCGCTTCGTTATATACCTCGCTCGGAACGCCGAAGTGTTCCGCTGCGCAAATGGCCGCCAGCGAATCGTATACCGTAAATTTACCGGGCGATCCTGCCGTGACCGAGAGCGCATATTTGCCGGTGGTGGTATAGTGCACGCCCATGTAGCCGGGCGCTTTCACGGTTTCCACGCTGTCGATGCGGGAGTCTGCCGCGCGGTCAAAGCCAAAGGTCTCCACCTCGCAGGTGTGGCCTTCCAGAATTTGATCCACCTTTTCGTCGTCGCGGTTCAAAATGCCCAGCTTGCACTGGCGGAACAGCAAACTCTTGCAGTGCAGATATTCTTCCAGGCTGTGATGCTCCCACGGGCTGATGTGATCGCGCGAGATATTCAGGAAAATGCCCACGTCAAACAGCACGCCTGCGGTGCGCTCCAGCATCAGGCCCTGCGACGAAACCTCCATCACCACAAACTCGCATTTGGCATCCACCATTTCGCGGAACAGCTTCTGCACCTCGTAGGATTCCGGCGTGGTGTTAATGGTTTTTACCGGCTCGCTGCCGATCAGTGCGCCGATGCTGCCGATCAGGCCAACCTTGTGCCCGGCATGCTCCAGAATGGACTTCAGCAAATAGGTCGTGGTGGTTTTGCCCTTGGTGCCGGTAATGCCGATCTTCTTGAGCGAATCGGCCGGATGGCCAAAATGGTTCGCCGCCATAATCGACAATGCATAACGCGTGTCTTTCACTTGCACGATCGGAACGC
>CAKUME010000122.1 GCA_934667575.1 uncultured Eubacteriales bacterium
CGCAAGGTTTGTTCGCGCGGTGGCAGCGCTTCTGCGCCGGAAATGGCGCGGGGGCGCACGGCGGCCGCGTTCCTGCGCCGGGCGCTTGTGCAGCGAGGTTTGTTCGCATGGGCGGCAGCGCTTCTGCATCGGGCACGGCCGCGGAGCTGGGAATCTCAGCCTCCAGAATAAACGCATAAATGGGAACGTTGGAAAAATATGATGGGGTATTTCCAGGGCATTTCGCTTCCCTGCGGGCCGGAGAAATGCCCTGATTCGCGCGGCTTTCCCCGGACTGCCCGCGTGCGCCCGAGTGAACGCGCTTCCCACGCATCGCCGATTGTCCGCCACGTGTCCCTTTTCCGCCCGCCGGATTCCCATTTTCGGTTCCCAATTTTCCGATGAGTGCTACGGTGCGCGGCGATCTCGGCTCCTCTTTATTATATCATATCTTTTGCAAATTGTCAGTATTTCGTGGCACATTGTTGTTTTCATGCTCTGTTTTGTTGCTACACGGAAAACAAAAGGGCCGCACACCGGTGCGGCCCGAGGCGGAATTTTTGTCCCGCGGGGAAAAATCAGTCTTCGTTGTCAAAGTAGTAGGGCTTGCCGGTGCGCGCGGATTCGTAGATGCCCTCCAGGATCCGGGTGACGCAGTAGGCCTGCTCCGGCTTGGTGATCGGGGCCGCACCGCCGCGCACAGCTTCGATCCAGAGCCGCTCCTCGCGATCGGCCGGGCCTTCGCCCGCGTGGCTGTCGTTGAACGCCGCGCCGCTGGCCTTAAAGTTCGGCTGCATCACATACTGGCGGTCGTGGCGCACGCCGTTCACATGCACGGTGCCGTCGTTCATGTCGCCACCCGCCTTGGTGCCGCACACGGTGGTCACCGCCTCGCGCACGTCGAGCGTGTTGAGCGCCCACGCCGATTCCAGCACGATGGTCGCGCCGTTTTCCATCACGATAAAGCCGAACGCGCTGTCTTCCACCGTGAACTTGGCCGGGTCCCAATGGCCCCAGGCGTTGCCCTGATCGGTGTCGTTGTTCAGCTTGTGATAGGTGGTGCCCACGCAGTATTTCGGCTTGTAGTTGTTCATCACCCACAGCGTGAGGTCGAGCGCATGGGTGCCAATGTCGATCAGCGGGCCGCCGCCTTGCTCGTATTCATTCAGGAACACGCCCCAGGTGGGCACCGCACGGCGGCGCAGCGCCGTGGCCTTGGCGTAGTAAATGTCGCCGAACACGCCGTCTTCGGCTTCCTGCTTCAGATAGATGGAATCATCGCGGAAGCGGTTCTGGTAGCCGATCGAAAGCAGCTTGCCGGAGCGCTTGGCGGCGTCGAGCATCTTTTTGGCCTCGGCGGAGTTGATCGCCATCGGCTTTTCGCACATCACGTTTTTGCCCGCGTCGAGCGCGTCCACGGTAATAAAGCTGTGCGCGCGGTTCGGGGTGCACACATGCACCACGTCGATCTCCGGGTCCTTCAGCAGCTCCTTATAGTCGGTGTACACCTTCGCGTCGGGCGTGCCGAACTTTTGGGCCGCCTTTTGGGCGCGTTCTTCCACAATGTCGCAAAACGCCACCATTTCGCAGTCCTGCACCTTGGCGAGCGCCGGCATATGCTTGCCGTTGGCGATGCCGCCGCAGCCGATGATGCCCACTTTTACAATATTTCCATTCATTGCAAATTCCCTCTTTTCATTATATATACGGATAAAATCGGACGGAACGAACCGCTGCCTCAGCCCACCATGAACGGACGGATGAAGTCGCGGGTGAACGCGATGCCGGCGTCGGCAAGTTCGCCGTGCCACACACCGGAGTGCGGCTCAATGCTCAGATCGCCGTGGTAGCCGCGCGCATACAAAATGGCGAACAGCGACGGCCAGCGGATGTCGTCCATGCCGGCGGGCGGGTCGGCCACGCCGCGTTTGCCGGCGTGGGTGGTGCCTTTGATGTGCACATGCGCCACGCGCTCGCCGTAGTCGGAGAGCTGCTCCAGATAGTTTTCGCCGCGGTTGTAGGCGTGCGACGCGTCAAACTTGAGCCACAGGTCCGGCAGCTCGCCCAGCACGACCTTCCACTGCTCCGGCGATGTCACAAAATTGTTCCAGTCGCAGTTCTGAACGGCCACCTTCACGCCGGTGCCCTTGGCGTGCTCCACCAGCTCGCCGAACAGCGCGATGGCGTTGGTGTAGTTGCGATACAGGCTGACGCTCTCGTCGTAGTTGCAGCCGCACACAAAGGTTTTGGCGCCCAGCGCGGCGGCGGTGTCGAGCAAACGGAGATACTGCGCCTTTTTGGCGGCATCGAGCACACCGTTGGCCTGCAGATCGTGGTTCCAGCGGCCGATGCACGACACATCGATGCCGGTGCGCGCAATTTGCGCCTTCACATCGGCCTGTGCGGCGATCAGCGCGTCGGCTTCTTCGGCGTTGTTGCAGCAAATTTCGATAAACTCGAGTCCGCTCTGCTTCACCGCGTCAAAGCCGTCGGCGGTGTAATGGTTTTGAATTCGACCCAGTCTCATGAACAATTTCCCTCCAAAAATAAATTTTTGTGTTTTCAGTATAGCATATTCGGCCGGGATATGCTATCATATATTTGCATAAAAATATCAGATCTTTGCGAAAGGACAAAAAAGATGAAAATTCATTTGGAACCGCTCGCCCGCGCCAACGGATGGACGCAGTCGGTGCAATGCCTGTTTATGGAGCGCGACGCCCAAAAGGATCCGCGCGGCGTGCGGACCATGCATTATCACGAATACATCGAGCTGCTCTACGGCCTCTCGGGGCAGTCGGAGGTGTGGATCGGCGACCATCGGTTTCCGCTGGGGCCGGGCGATTTGGCCATTGTGAACGCGCAGGAGGTGCACGAGGTGGCCATTCCGGCGGGGCAGTCGCGCTATTTTGTCATCAAGTTTTTGCCGCAACTGCTTTATTCGCAGGGGCAAAGCATTGCCGGCATGCGCTATTTGCTGCCGCTGTGGCAAAAGGACATGCTGTTCACCCCCATTTTGCCCGCGGGCGAGCTGCGGCAGATCGGCGTGGACGTGCTGCTGCGCGAAATTGTGGAGGAATTTGAGCAAAAGCGCAGCGGCTACGAGCTGTGGATCCAGGCGAACATTATGAAGGCGTTCGTGCAAATTTTGCGGCGGCGGTGTCCGCAGCAGCCCGCCGCGCCCGCCGGCATCACCGAAAAAATTCAGAACCGGCTCTATGCGGCCATGCAGCTGGCGCAGGTGCGCTTTGCCGAGTGGACGGTGCGCGATGCCGCCGAGGCGTGCGAGCTGTCGTACAGCTATTTTTCGCGCCTGTTTAAGCAGATGTTCGGCATTTCGTTCTGCACCTATCTGGAAAACGTGCGCCTGCAGGAAAGCGAACGCCTGCTGCTCACCGGCGACCGCAAGATCAGCGACATTGCCGCCGACGTGGGCTTTTGCTCCACCAGCCACTTCATCGAGAGCTTTCGGCGCCGCTACGGGATCACGCCGCACGCGTTTCGCTGCCGCATTTGCCGCACCTGATCTCCCCCCCAATCCGCACGCAAAAATGCCCGACCGGGCACAACACCCGGTCGGGCATTTTGTTATATGATGAATGGAATGGAGACAAAACGAAACCAAAGCGAAGCGAGGCAAAAATCAGTCCGCGAAGAGCGGCGTGGAGAGGTAGCGGTCGCCGGTGTCGGGCAGCAGCACCACAATGGTTTTGCCCTTGTTCTCCGGGCGTTTGGCCAGCTCAATGCCGGCCCACACCGCCGCGCCGGACGAAATGCCCACCAGCACGCCCTCGCTGTGGCCGATGAGCTTGCCGGTTGCAAACGCGTCCTCGTTGGTGACGGGAATGATCTCATCATAGATCTTGGTGTCGAGCACATCCGGCACAAAGCCCGCGCCGATGCCCTGAATCTTGTGGCTACCTGCCACGCCGGTGGAAAGCACCGCCGAGCTGGCCGGCTCCACCGCGACCACCTTCACCGCCGGGTTCTTCTCTTTGAGATACTTGCCCACGCCGGTCACGGTGCCGCCGGTGCCCACGCCCGCAACAAAGTAATCCACCTTGCCGTCGGTGTCGGCATAAATTTCGGGTCCGGTGGTTTCGTAGTGCGCCTGCGGGTTGGCCGGGTTCACAAACTGGCCCGGAACAAAGCTGTTCGGCGTTTGGGCGGCCAGCTCATTGGCCTTGGCAATGGCGCCCTTCATGCCCTTGGCGCCCTCGGTGAGCACCAGCTCGGCGCCGTAGGCCTTCATGAGCTGGCGGCGCTCCACCGACATGGTTTCGGGCATCACGATGATAATGCGGTAGCCCTTGGCCGCCGCCACCGACGCCAACCCAATGCCGGTGTTGCCGGAAGTCGGCTCAATAATCACGGAATCGGGCTTGAGCTGGCCCTTGGCTTCGGCTTCTTCGATCATTTTTTTGGCAATGCGGTCTTTCACCGAGCCTGCGGGATTAAAATATTCGAGCTTCGCGAGCAGCTTTGCCTCGAGGTTCAGCTTTTTTTCAATGTGGGTGAGCTCCAGCAGCGGCGTTTTGCCGATGAGTTGATCTGCGGATGTATAAATATTTGCCATGATGTATTCCCTACCTCTCTCATATGTTAATATGATTATAGCGCGTCACGATGGATTTGTCAATAGGTTCTGCAAAATTTTTCCGAATTTTTTTAGATCACAAAATCG
>CAKUME010000123.1 GCA_934667575.1 uncultured Eubacteriales bacterium
GTTCTATGCGAGCGATAACGACTACTGCACCGGCTTGTTCAAAACCTTTAAGGAGCAGGCCGAAAAGAGCGGCCTTGAAATTGTGACGGAGCAGGCGTTCACCGCCGGCACCAACACCGACTTCTCCGCGCAGATCAGCCAGATCAACGCTTCGGGCGCCGACCTCGTGTTCATGCCCATCTATGCCGAGGACGCGGCCAAGTTCCTCACCCAGGCGCAGGGCAAGCTGCCGAACGTGAAGTATTACTTTGGCGCCGACGGCCTCGACGGCATCCTCGGCAAGATCGACAAAGTGGAAAAGGCCGAGAACGTGCTGATGCTCACTCCGTTTGCGGCGGATGATCCGGCCGAAAACGTGCAGGCGTTCGTCAAGGCCTACAAAGAAGCCTACAACGCGACCCCCGACCAGTTCGCGGCCGACGGCTACGATGCGGTCTACACCATTAAAGAAGCGCTGCTGAAAGCGAATGTGGATCCTTCGGCCAAGGACTTTAACGAGAAGATGGTCGCCGCGATGACCCAGATTACCGTGAAAGGCGTGACCGGCACCATGACCTGGACGGCGGACGGCGAAACCCAGAAGGACGCCAAGGCCATGATCATTCACGACGGTGTGGCAACGCTGTTTGAAGGCAAATAATCTCGTTTTGCTCTGATTTTTCGTTCAGTTGTGATTCCGGGGCGCGGCGCAGGCTGCGTTCCGGAAAATTTCGTATGAAAAGGGAACTGCTCTATGACACATTTTATTCAGACGCTCGTCAGCGGCCTCAGTCTGGGCAGCATCTACGCGCTGATGGCGCTCGGCTACACGATGGTGTACGGCATTGCCAAAATGCTGAACTTCGCGCACGGCGACGTGATCATGGTTGGCGCCTATGCGGTGATCGTGTCGGTGAACCAGCTGCACATGCCGGGTGCGTTGGGCGCGTTGGTCAGCATTCTCGTGTGCGCGCTGCTCGGTGTGATTATCGAGTTCCTTGCCTATAAGCCGCTGCGCCAGTCGCCGCCGCTCACCGTGCTCATCACCGCCATTGGCGTGAGCTATCTGCTCGAAAACGCGGCGCTGCTCATTTTTGGTTCCGAGCAAAAGTCTTCGCCGGTGCTCATTCATCTGCCCAATGTGACCGTTGGCGGCGTGACCATGGACGGCATCACGATGGGCACGCTGGGCATCACCGCACTCATCATGGTGGGCATGACGCTGTTTATCAACAAAACCCGCATGGGCAAGGCCATGCGGGCGGTTTCGGAGGATAAGGGCGCAGCCGAGCTCATGGGCATCAGCGTGAACCGCACCATTTCGGTCACGTTTGCCATCGGCTCCGCACTGGCTGCCGTGGCGAGCATCTTTTATGGCGCAGCCTATACCTATATCACGCCCATGACCGGCGCCATGCCCGGCATCAAAGCGTTCACCGCGGCGGTGTTCGGCGGCATCGGTTCCATTCCCGGCGCCATGCTCGGCGGCATTCTGCTCGGCCTGATCGAGCAGGTGTCCAAAACCTATCTTTCCTCTCTGTGGGCAGATGCCATCGTGTTCGGCGTGCTGGTCATCGTGTTGGTGGTCAAGCCCACCGGCCTGCTCGGCAAAAAAATCAGCGAGAAGGTTTGAGCCTTCGCCCAAACGGAAAGGAATGAATACGCTTGAAAAACGAACGAATGAAAAACGCACTCGCCCATGCGTTCTCATACAAAGCAACCACGCTCTATCTGCTGGTTGTGCTCTATGCGGTGGTGTCGGCGCTGCTGTATGGCGATGCGCTCAGCCGCCAGTTTTCCAGTATGCTCGTCACCGTGTCGTGCTACATTGTGCTCGCGGTGTCGCTGAACCTGGTGGTCGGCTTTTTGGGTGAGCTGTCGCTCGGCCATGCCGGATTTATGTCGGTGGGCCTGTTCACCGGCTGCATGTTCTCCATTCAAACGGTGGACGTGCTTCCGCTCGCGGTGCGCCTGCCGCTGGCCATGCTCATTGGCGGCCTGGCTGCGGCGGTGATCGGCCTGGTGGTGGGCTTGCCCGCGCTGCGGCTCAACGGCGACTATCTGGCCATTGTGACGCTGGCGTGCGGCGAAATTATTAAAAACGTGATTACCAACTTGGATGTGACCGGCGGCGCGCTGGGCCTGAACACCAACCCGATTTATCAAAAGTCGAAGGTGCTGCTGCCCTATGCGATCATTCTGGTGTTCATCACGGTGATCGTGATGCTCAACATGCAGAACTCGCGTCACGGCCGCGCGATCATGGCCATTCGCGACAACCGCATTGCCGCCGAGGCGTGCGGCGTGCATGTGACCTACTACAAGCTGCTGGTGTTCGTGCTCGCGGCGTTCTTTGCCGGCATGGCGGGCGTGCTCTACGGCCACTGCTTTGCCAACGTGAAGGCGGCCACGTTCGACTACAATATGTCAATCGAGATCCTCGTGATCGTGGTGCTCGGCGGCATGGGCAGCGTGCGCGGCTCCATCCTCGCGGCCATCATTCTGCGGGTGCTGCCCGAAGCGCTGCGCATTCCGGGCTTCAGCCGCATCCGCATGCTGCTCTATTCCATTGTGCTCATTCTCATCATGCTCCTCAACGCGAGCCCCAAGTTTGCCGAAATGAAGGGCCGCTGGAGCATTCGCACCATGCTGCAAACGCTGCGCGGCAAAAAGCCCGGCAGCGGCAAAAAGGAGGCGCAAACCAATGGATAACGCGCAGAACATGCAAAAAACCAAGCTCGTGCCCTATCCGAGCCACGCAGTGGTGCCGGAGCGCGACGCCGACAAAACCCCCATTTTGGAAGCGCGCCATTTGGGCATCGACTTTGGCGGCCTCACCGCAGTGGACGACTTTTCGCTGCTGATCGGCCGCACCGAGATTGCCGGCCTGATCGGCCCCAACGGCGCGGGCAAAACCACGGTGTTTAACCTGCTCACCAATGTGTATCAGCCCACGCGCGGCGACATTCTGCTCGACGGCTACTGCACGGCGGGCAAAACCACCGCGCAGGTCAACCGCATGGGCATTGCCCGCACGTTCCAGAACATTCGCCTGTTTTCCAACATGACGGTGCTCCAAAACGTGGAAGTGGGCATGCATAACTATATCAAAGAAAACCTGCTCGCGGCGGTCACCCATGCATTTGGCTACCGCCGCGCCGAAAAAGCCGCGCGCGACCATTGCCTGGAGCTGCTCGACTTTTTCCACATGGCCGATTTGGCCGACGCACCGGCGGGCAGCCTGCCCTACGGTGCACAGCGCCGGCTCGAGATCGTGCGCGCGCTGGCCACCAACCCCGGCATTATCCTGCTCGACGAACCGGCTGCGGGCATGAACCCCTCCGAAACCGCCGAGCTCATGGAAAACATTCGCCGCATTCGCGACACGTTCCAGATCGCCGTGATGCTCATTGAGCACGACATGAACCTGGTGATGGGCATCTGCGAAGCCATTTGCGTGCTCAACTACGGCAAGATCATCGCCAAGGGTTCGCCGGATGAGATCAAGTCGAATCCCACCGTGATCGAGGCCTACCTCGGCAAGAAAGGGGCGAAGCAGGAATGATGCTCAAAGCGGATAATCTGAATGTGTACTACGGCAAAATTCACGCGCTCAAGGACGTTTCGTTCGAGGTGAATGAGGACGAGATCGTGGCGCTCATCGGCGCCAACGGCGCGGGCAAATCCACCACGCTCAAAACCATTTCGGGCATGCTGCGCTCGCGCACCGGCTCCATCCGTTTTATGGATGAAGATATCTCCCATGTGGAATCCTACAAGCTCATCAGCAAGGGGCTGGCGCATGTGCCGGAAGGCCGCCGCGTGTTTTTGCAGATGACGGTGCAGGAAAACCTGGAAATGGGCGCCTACACCTGCCCCCAGTATCTCAAAGACGGTCTGGCAGACGTGTATAGCCGGTTCCCGCGCCTGAAGCACCGCAAAAATCAGGTGGCGGGCACGCTTTCGGGCGGTGAGCAGCAAATGCTGGCCATGGGCCGCGCGCTGATCGCACGCCCCAAGCTCCTTATGCTCGACGAACCCTCCATGGGCTTGGCGCCCATTTTGGTGGAGCAGATTTTTGATATCATCAAGGAGCTGCACAAGGCGGGCACCACCATTCTGCTGGTGGAGCAAAACGCCGAAATGGCGCTTAAAATTGCCGACCGCGCCTATGTGCTCGAATCGGGCCGCATTGCGCTTTCCGGCACCGGCGCCGAGCTTGCGCAGAGCGACCGCATCAAAAAAGTCTATCTGGGCGGCTGAAATTTTCCTCTTTCCTTTTCCAAAAAAAGAACAGTTCCCGGCGGGGTGCGTCCATTTGGGGCGTGCCCCGTTTTTTTGCGCGCCCGACCGGTTTTGCGAAAAAACGCTTGCAAACCGATTAACCGAGTTGTATAATAGGTATAAGAAAGGGATGAGTGCGATGATGATTTCAACCAAAGGCCGCTACGCGCTGCGCGTGATGATCGATCTGGCCGAGCACAACAGCGACACGTTTATTCCGCTGTCGGACATTGCCAAGCGGCAGGAGATTTCGGAAAAATATCTCGAGGGCATCATGGCGGCGCTCAGCAAGGCGGGGCTGGTGACCGCGCTGCGCGGCAAGGGCGGCGGCTACAAGCTCAGCCGTGCGCCCGATGCCTACACGGTGGCCGCCATTCTGCATGTCACCGAGGGCTCGCT
>CAKUME010000124.1 GCA_934667575.1 uncultured Eubacteriales bacterium
TGGAGCCGGGCACGGGCGCACGGCATTCCGGCCATCGCGCCGCGCCGGAAACCCGGCCGCTGCCGGTGCCCGAAACCGTGCGCTACACGCTCAGCGAGCCGAACGTGCTGCTGCTCGACACGGCCGAGGTCGCGGTGGATGGCGGCGCGTTTGAGCCGGAAGAAGAACTGCTGCGCGCCTTTGGCGTGTGCTGCAAAAAGCTCCATCTCGATTGGGAAAACGCGCATGAGATGCAGCCGTGGGCCTATGGCGAAGCCGACCTGAACCACACCGCAACGCTGCGCTTCCGGGTGCACAGTACCATTCCGGTGGCGGGGGCGCATTTTGCGCTTGAAAACGCCGCGCTGTCGCGCCTGCGCGTGAACGGCGAAGACGTGCCCATGGCGATCGACGGTTACTTCACCGACCGCTCCATTTCCACCGTGCCGATTCCCGCGCTGCCCGCAGGCGAAAGCATCATTGAGGTGGATACGCCCATTGGCGCGATCACGGGGCTCGAATGGTGCTATCTGCTCGGCAGCTTCGGCGTGCAGGTGCACGGCCGCCGCAAGGAGCTGGTTGCGCTGCCCGATGCGCTCGGCTTTGACGATGTGGCCGTGCAGCAGCTGCCGTTCTACGGCGCGAACGTGACCTATCACATTCCGGTGCAGACGCACGGCGGCGTGCTGCATGTGGAAACGCCGTACTACGCGGGCGCGCTGGTGCGCGTGGCGATCGACGGCAAGGATGCCGGCGCGATCATCTATCCGCCCTGCACGCTGACGCTTGCCGATGTGCCCGCGGGTGCGCACACGGTGGATATCACGCTGTTTGGCAGCCGCCAGAACTGCTTTGGGCCAGTGCACCGCGCCGACCAGTCGCAGAGCTGGGTTGGCCCAAACGCCTGGCGCGAAACCGGCGACGCGTGGACCTACGAATATCGCCTGCATCCCATGGGGCTGCTCAGCTCGCCGAAGATCACCGAAGAAGTGTGATCCTCTACCGCACACGCTCATTTTCTCCCGTTTGCAAAACGGATACCGGAGCTCCGCGTTCTTGCGGGGCTCCTTTTTATGCTCGGCGCGCCGCATCTTAACCCCTGCTTTGCCGCGCAAATGCATCCGCGGCTTGACAGCGCGCGCTTTTGGGGTATAATGATATAGAATATTCATTTCACGCAATGCGCCGCCCCGCCGCGCGCAAATTGATCAACAGAAAGCGAATCGGTACACTTATGAAACAGCTCAATGCAAAAACACAGGGGATTTTTTTTATCATCATGGCCGCATTCGGATTTTCGATGATGTCCATGTTCGTGAAGCTCGCCGGCGATCTGCCCGCGTTTCAAAAAGCATTTTTTCGCAATTTTATCGCCCTGCTTTATATTCTGGCAATGATGCTGTGCGACAAAATCTCGTTTGTGCCCGCGCGCAAAAACATTCCCGACCTGCTCGGCCGGTGTTTTTTTGGCACCGTGGGGCTGGTGTGCAATTTTTATGCGATCGGCAAGCTGAATCTGTCGGACGCGAATATGCTCAACAAGCTGTCGCCGTTTTTCGCCATTTTATTCTCGGTGTTCCTGCTGAGCGAAAAGCCGAGTTTGGTGCAGGTGCTCGGGGTGAGCACGGCATTTGCGGGCAGCCTGTGCATCATCAAGCCGAGCTTTCACAATCCGGATCTGCTCGCGGCGGTCGCGGGGCTGATCGGCGGCATGGGCGCCGGCATTGCCTACACGTTCGTGCGAAGGCTGGGCGCGAAAAACGAAAACGGCAAACGCATTATCTTCTATTTTTCGGCATTTTCGTGCGTGTTCTGCCTGCCCATGCTGATCGCCACCTATCAGCACATGAGCGCCCTGCAATTGCTGTATCTGGTGCTCGCGGGATCGTTTGCCTGCATTGGGCAGCTGGGTATCACCAAGGCCTACCTCTGCGCGCCCGCAAAGGAAATTTCGGTTTACGACTACACGCAGGTGATCTTTGCGGCCGTTTTGGGCTTTGTGGTGTTTGGCGACGTGCCCGATCTGCTGAGCGTGATCGGCTATATTCTCATTTGCGGCGCGGGCGTGGCGATGTTTTTCTATAACAAAAAGCGCCGGGCCTGATCGGCCGCACAAAAGCCCAAAGCAAATGCCGCCGCCCGTGTTTCGGCATCGGGCAGCGGCATTGTTTGATTGATTTTTATTGCACGGCGTCAAACACACGCACAAAATCCACCTCAAAGCAGTCCGGCATCGCATGAAACAGCTCCGCCACCGGCTGCCCGCTCCATCCGGGCGCGTTTGCGCTTTCGCCTGCTTCGCCGCGTTCCGTGAATCGGCGGTGATAGCCGTGGCACTCCGTGGACACCAACACAAATTGATCCACGTTCGACACGGCGCATTCCGGCGCCATCTGTCGCCCCACCTCCCGGCCATCGGCGTAAAAAATATATCCCGCCGGCGTCCAATCCACCGCATAGGAATGCCAGCCGTCGTCGGTTTCCTGATACGGAAACGCAAAATGACCAAACCATTTGCTGTCGGGCCCATAGCCGTCCCAGCCGCAGCCGCAAAGAATTTCACCGTGCGAATGCTGGCGGTAGTTTTCCATAATATCGCACTCCACGCCGCACTGCGCGGGATCGGGATGCGCGCCAATGGAAGGCGATTGCAGCCAAAACGCCGCGTGCCAGCCGTCGTGCTTGGGCAGACGGCAGCGAATTTCGTAGTAGCCGTAGCGATGCATAAATTTGGCGGGCGCACGCTTGCCAAACCGCCACATTGCGCCCGGCGATTCGCGCGGCTCGTCAAAAGTCAGCGCGCCGGTTTGCAAATGAGCGGACCGAAACACGCCGTTCTCGTTCACCAGATGGATCCGAAGATGGCTGTGCCCGTCCAGCTCGACCCCATGATCGGTAAAGGTGGGCGACGGATACCCCCAGAAGTTGCGCCGAAAATTCCACTTGTGCTCGTCGAGCGTGTCGCCGTCAAACTCGTCATGCCAGACCAGCGTCCACTGCTTGCCTCCGGGCAGCCAGCTGGCCGCGCGGCCGGATACCGGCGATACTTTTTTCATGCCCACATCGCGCGGTGTGACGGATCGAAATGCCATTTTCAATTCCCCCTTGACTTTACGGATAAAATTTGATACGATAATTATAGCGGATTTGGTGGGAGAATCAATCCAATTTTAGCGGATATCATAGCAATATTCGATGATGTTCCAACGAGGTGACACACGGGATGCAGCTGCCGGATCTACATATTTTGAACGCGGGCGCCTGGCAAAGCGACCGTGCGTCGGGGCGCACGCCGCCGCGCGTGGTTGCCAAGTTTGAGCTGGAGCGCTATCGGCTCGGCTGCGGAACTTCGTTTGTGGATCAAAAGCCGCATGCGCTGGCCCCCGGCAGCCTGATTTTTGTGCGCCCGGGGCAGGTGCGTTACTCGCAGCTGCCGTTTTGCTCCGATTTTATTTATTTTGAGATCACACAGGACACGGATGCGTTTTGCCGGCTGCGCAGCGCCATTCCAACGGTGCAGCCGGCGCGCTGCGCCGCGCGCACGGACTGGCTGTTTGCTCAAATTGCCCAAGTGTTTTCTGCGCCGGAAACCCATGCGCTGCGGATGCACGCGCTGCTGCTCGAGCTGCTCGACGAGATGGTGCCCGCAGGCGCGCCGGAGCCCCGGCCGCCGGTGCCGCACACGGCCGAAGTGAACCGCGCCATTGCGCAAATGCACGCTCGGCTCGGCGAGCCGCTGCGCATCCCGCAGCTCGCCGCCGAGCTCGGTTACAGCGCGCCGCATTTCAACAGCTTTTTTCGCGCAGTCACCGGCGTGTCGCCCGGCGAATATTTTGGCCTGATAAAAATACAGGAGGCCAAACGCCTCCTGTTGACCACCGAATACACCACCGCCGAAATTGCCGAACGGCTTGGGTTTTCCAGTGCAAGCTATTTTTGCAGCGTGTTCCGCCGCCGCACGGGCCATTCCCCCGGTGCGTTTGCGCAACGCAGCCACCGAAACGAATATGAACCGTAGGCGTCTGCCCGCTCAGCGCTGAAACGCCTTCCGTTCCGGCACCGTGAGCAAAAACGCCGTGTAGCTCAGCATAAAGCCCAGCGCATACAGCAGCAGCGCGACCGTGCCGCCCACGCAGCAATGGTTGATCGCTCCGATCAGAAAGCCCACGCCCATCACCAGCGCAAGCATTCGCGCATGCGGCCGGGCGCTGCGTTCGCCGCGTGCCAGTTCCAGCGTCATGCCTACCATTGCAAGGTCGAACAGCGCGACCATCATCCATTCATATCCTGCCGCCATTTTGAAAACGCTTCCTTTGTTCGGGCGCGCCTCAGCGGCCCGATAAACTTTATCTTTATCTTACTCCGTTTGCTGCCATGTGTAAAATCTTTGTTTTGTATATTCTATATACTATTTTGACATAATAGCCGAGGAGGCGTGCCCATGTATGTCAGCTACGATTACTACCGCATTTTTTACTACGTTGCCAAGCTCGGAAACATCTCGCAGGCCGCGCGGCTGCTGATGAACAATCAGCCGAATCTGACCCGCACCATCAAAAACCTGGAGGGCGAGCTGGGCTGTGCGCTGTTTTCGCGCACCAATCGCGGAATGCGCCTCACGCCCGAAGGCGAAGCGCTGTATGCGCACATCCGCGCGGCCATTGAACATATCGA
>CAKUME010000125.1 GCA_934667575.1 uncultured Eubacteriales bacterium
CCGGGGCGAGACCGGCCGCCTGATGGTGTTCCGCCGGGAATCGGACGCGCCCTACCGCGTGGCCGTGGATTCCGTTCCGGCGGCGGACGCGGCCAACGGCGAAAAGAAATTTCCGGTGGAATGGATCACGCCTGCGCAGAACAACATTTGCGACGAAGCAATTCCCTATTTTCTGCCGCTGATTCAGGGCAATCCGACGCTGCTTTACCGCAACGGCTTGCCGGAGGTGCTTCGGCTGATCTGATTGTACGATATCCAAATCGGAATATCTCACTTGTTTTATACGAAACGGAAATATTCTGCACCGTATATTATATTTGCGTCACGCAAAAAATCGCCCGGACAAACGGAACATCTCCGCTTGCCCGGGCGATGCGTTGAACGGAACCGGCATGGCGCATACGCAGTCCGGCAGATGCGGTTCCGGCGGGGCATAGGCGCAGCGGCAGCCGGTGTGCGCGAAAAAAATGTCTGCCCGGGGCGATTTCGCACATGAAATGCGTGAACCGTTCAATCCGAAACCGCTTGCTCCGGGCGTTGTGCACATCAGGCGACCAAAACTCCGCCCGACGCCGAGGGGAGCACCAGCATGAGCAATACTCCAACCAGGCAAAGGCCGATGAACGCATAAGGCAGCGCGGATAAAAACAAATGTTTGTTCATGATGACAACCCCTTTCGGTTTTCTTTGTATTTTTATCATACACGATTGCGCAGAAAAAAGAAAGGGGTTTTCGCGAATTGTAACCAATTTGTAACTATTTTGACACAACCAAAATTCATGTGCCCCTGCGTGCCCGTCTGCCGCGCAGTGCATTCCCAATTTCACAAAAAAGCGCACGCCCGAGCCGATGCCCCAGCGTGCGCATGATTTATTTGTGCAAAAACGGAATCATTCCAAATGACGCAGCGCGCGGCGCACCGCAATGGCAACCGCAGGCGCGACGATGGACGCGGTCACAATTTCGACCACGCCGTTGATTCCCACGAACGCGAGCACAAACAGAAATGCGTTCGGCGTGTTCAGCTGCTGCTGGAGCGATGCGATCAAATCCGATTGGCCAAAAAACAGCATGAGCAGCGACATAAAGAACACCGTGTTTGAAAGCGTACCCACCAGCGCCGAGCCCACGCACGAGGCCACCTGCCCCGCAGTGCGATCATGCAGCTGGAGCGCGCGGAACATCAGCCCCGGAATCCACCCGGCGAGCACGCGCGGCACAACGCACACAATGAATGTCCACACCGGGTTCAGCGAAAACAGCGTGGTGCCAAAGGCGCTGATGCCAAAGCACTGAATGAAGCTCGTCGCGCCCCATTCCAAGCCGAGAATGGCGCCGTCGGCGGGGCCGAGCACGATCGCACCGATAATGACCGGGATCATGATGAATGTGATCTCAAGCCCGGCGGTTTTGAGGTAGCCGATGGGGGTGAACGCCATCAGCCACACAATGGCCGACAGCAGCGCCAGCTGCGCCAAACGGACAATGTTTTTCTTTTGCATAAAACAGACCTCCTGCTGCTGCTCCGGAACCCGGATGCAGCGCAATTTGATTTATTTCAATAATGCGCGCCCGGCAAGCGCCAACCGCGCGTTATTGATTGCGTTCGTAGAGCAGCCGCAAGCCGTCGAGCAGCAGATTCTCGTCCAGCAAAATGCTCCGGCGGCAATAAGGCGTAATCTCATGCGCCAGCCCGCCGGTGGCAATCACCGTGCAGGGTGCGCCCAGCTCCGCCTCAATGCGATCGCACATTCCGTCCAGCATGGCCGCGCTGCCAAACACCGTGCCTGCGGCCATGCAGTCGATTGTGTTGGTGCCAATCACCGTGCGCGGAGCCTCGAGCCCAATCTGCGGCAGCTGGGCCGTGCGCGCACAAAGCGCGTCGAGCGAGGTGCGAATGCCCGGCAAAATGCAGCCGCCAATCATCACCTTTTGCGCGTTCAGCACCGAGATGGTGGTGGCGGTGCCCATGTCGATCACAATTGCAGGGCAGGGGTAGCGGTTCAGCGCCGCCACACAGCCCGCCACCAGGTCGGCGCCCAATGTGGCCGGATTATCGATGCGAATATTCAGCCCGGTGCGAATGCCGGGCCCCACGAGCAGCGGCTCGGTGCGGGTAATTTTGCGGGTGGCGCGCGCAATATAGGAGGTGAGCGGCGGCACCACCGAGCTGATGATGGAGCCGGTGATGTCGGCGGCAGAAACGCCGTTGATATCCAAAATGTCGCGCAGCTCAATCGCATATTGATCTTCCATGCGCGAGCGGTCCGAAGCCATACGCGAGATAAACAGCAGCTCCTGCTCGCGGTAGCAGCCAATGGTAATATTCGTGTTGCCGATGTCCAGCGTTAAGATCATGGAATTTATTCTCTCCTTGCGTTTCACGGGTTATGCATTTATTATAACACGCTTTTGCCCGTTTGCAAATGCTTTTCGCAAAATTCGCGCAATCGCATGAAACGGGCGATCGCAATGCCCGCCGATGCGCATCCGCTGCCCGCAGTCGGCGGAGCGGGGTGGGAGGCGGCACGGCGGCACACGCCGGCCGCAGGCGCGCGAAGATGGACGCAATGCGAAAAAAAGCATTGGCTTTCGCGCCGGATTGTGCTATAATGAAAGAATCCGGCGGGCGTTTGCGCCGTCGGACTGGAATCACGGAGGAGCAAAACGGTATGGCAAGATTTTTTCCGCTGTTCAGCGGGAGCAGCGGCAATTCCATTTATTTTGGCAGCGGGCTGGGCGGCGTGCTGATCGACGTGGGCATGTCGGCCAAAAAAACGGCCGAGGCGCTCGCGCGGGTGGGCGTGGATCCGGCGCAGCTGGGCGGCATTTTTGTCACGCATGAGCACATCGACCATGTGCGCGGGCTGCGTGTGTTCGCCAAAAAATATCAGCTGCCCATCTACGCCTCGCCCGGCACGCTCAGCGCGCTGATCGAGGGCAACCTGGTGGACGGGCAGGCTCAGCTTTGCGCGCTGGGGCCGGAGGGGGTCGAAACGGCGGGCGGGCTGGTGCTGCGCCCGTTTCACACCTCGCACGACTGCCGCGAGGGCTACGGCTATTGCATCGACCTGCCCGACGGGCGCACTGCGGCGGTGGCCACCGACCTCGGCTACCTGAGCGATGAGGTCAAAACCGCGATTGCGGGGCGCGATCTGATCGTGATCGAATCGAACCACGACGTGCGCATGCTCGAAAACGGGCGCTACCCCTATCCGCTCAAGCGGCGCATTCTTTCCGACCTGGGCCACTTGTCAAACGACAGCTGCGCGGCGGCGCTGCCCGAGTTCATCAAAGCGGGTTCCACGCGGTTCGTGCTCGCGCACCTCAGCCGCGAAAACAACATTCCCGCGCTCGCCTACCAAACGTCGCTTTCGGAGCTGACGCTGCACGGAATGCATGAGCGCACCGACTTTGAGCTTTATGTGGCTCCGCGCGAAAACGCGGGCGATATGATGATCTTTTAGCGAAGGGAGCGGCAAACGGAAACATGCTTTCGATTCAAATACTTTGTGTGGGCAAGCTTAAGGAGCAGTGGTGGCGCGACGCGTGCGCCGAATATGCCAAGCGGCTGGCGGCGTTTTGCAGGTTCCGTATCGATGAGGTGGACGAAGCGCGCGTGCCGGAGCGTGCCTCGGCCGCACAGATCGACGAAGCGCTGCGCGAGGAGGGCCGACGGCTGCTCGACCGCATTCCCGGCGGCAGCCGCGCGGCGGCGCTGTGCATCGAGGGGCGCGAGCTTTCGTCGCCCGCACTGGCGGCGTGGATGGAATCGGCCGCGGTGAGTGGGAGCAGCAGCCTCACGTTTATCATCGGCGGCTCGTGGGGGCTGTCGCCCGAGGTCAAGCAGCGCTGCAGCAGCCGCATTTCCATGTCTCCCATGACGTTTCCGCACCAGCTGGCGCGCGTGATGCTCTGCGAGCAGATCTATCGCGCATGCCAGATCAATGCGGGCGGGAAATATCATAAATAAAAATTTTGTCAGAAAGGCGGGACCAAACATAGACAAGGCAAAGATTTATTTTGCAGATTTTCGCGCAGATTACAAAGAAAATCTGCTGCAAAAGCTCAATCGGCTCATCGACACGGCGGGCATGGGCACGCTGCCGATGAAAAATCGCTATGTGGCGATCAAAATGCATTTTGGCGAGCCGGGTAACCTCGCATTTTTGCGCCCGAACTACGCCAAGGTGGTGGCGGACTATGTGAAGCAGCACGGCGGCAAGCCGTTCCTCACGGATTGCAACACGCTCTATGTGGGCGGGCGCAAAAACGCGCTTGATCACCTCGATGCGGCGTACACCAACGGATTTTCACCGTTTTCCACCGGCTGCCACATTCTGATCGCCGACGGGCTCAAGGGCACCGACGAAACGCTGGTGCCGATCGACGGCGACTATGTGAAAGAGGCGAAGATCGGCCGCGCCGTTATGGATGCGGATGTGTTTATTTCGCTCACGCACTTCAAAGGCCATGAGAGCACCGGTTTTGGCGGCACGCTCAAAAACATCGGCATGGGCTGCGGCTCGCGCGCGGGCAAGATGGAGCAGCACAGCGCGGGCA
>CAKUME010000126.1 GCA_934667575.1 uncultured Eubacteriales bacterium
AGGGCAGCGTGTGCGCAAAGGTCATCCATCCGCTCGGCGTAATGCCGGACAGGAACCGCACCTCCTCCGAGCCCTCGGCGCGCGGCAGACCGCGGAACATGCGCTTGCTCAGTCGGGTTAAGTACCGGTCCAACCGCTCCGTGTCCAGCGCTTCGGCCGCCAGCCGCCGCGCTTCGGTGAGCAGCACGCCCACCACTGCGCAAATGCCCGAAGCCCGCCGATGGTGCGCGGCGATCTCGGCATTCAGCGCGCGAATTTCGGCACGCTGTTCAAACAGCTTTTCGGCGTCCCAGTAATTGCCCGGGTTAAACAACATTTCGCACGCGCCGGGCAGCTTGGGCTCCAGCGTGTGCGGCGCGGTGCCGTCTGCCATGCAGCGGTGCTCCTCGGGCAGGATTACGGCGTCGAGCGAGCGAGGGTCGCTGGAGCAGTAAATGAGCTCCAGCTGCTTGCCCTGTGCACGGGCGCGTTCCGCAAAGCGCCGCAGCAGCGTAGACTTGCCGCTGCCCGGGCCGCCCTTCAAAATAACGCACCGCCAGTCCGATTGCGGGTCATACATGGCATCAAAGCGCGAGCAGAACCCGGTTGGGGCGTTCGCGCCAAGAAAATAGCAGGGAATGCTGCGTTCATCCATTTCGTTTGCCCTCCCAAATTGAATCATGTTGCCCCATTCTATGACACGGACATGCCGGGTGCGCCGGTTTTGCTGCAAGAAAAAATCCCTCTGCCCGCAGAGTGCAATGCTTGTTTTATTAATTGTAGGTTTGTCAAACATATTGGACAGCGAACTCGATGGGAGAACGCCAAGAGAGCGGCCGCATGGGAAAGTTATTAGACCGGCGGTTGTGAATGGAAAGCTGTTTGGCGAAATCTTCGAGGGAAAAGAACGAGTGGCAGGAATAGAACCGCTTTTGGTCCTCACGGTGCCTGCGTTCAACTTTGCCCGAAACCGCTTATTTCCTGGCTAAAGTTGCATCTTTGGTCCTCACGGTGCCTGCGTTCAACTTTGCCGTTGTGGCGGGGCGTGTAGGGGCGAATGAGCTTGTGGCGGATGCCCAGCCGATCGGCGGTTTGCTCAAACAGTGTCGGAAAATCCCGCTTGCTGTTGGAAAACCGGTTGGTGAATTCAAAACCGTTGTCCGTCTGGACACATTCCACCTTGATCCCACGGCGTGCATACCATGCGGTCAACTTCCGTAGAAAATCTGCCGAGGAATAGGTAGATTGTTCCGGGTAGGCTGCGAGAAAACGCAGCCGGGTGAACTCATCGATGGCGGTATATTGGAAGAGACGGAGTTCCGGGTCAGCGATACAGCTTCGCGGAACGACTTTCACATCGATCTGTATGCGCTCTCCAGGATGAGTCATTTGCTCATAGGGCTTTGGAACGTACTTCTTTTTCGGCTTTTGGGCAGGAAACAACCCCAACCTGCGCATGACCCGGAACAGGCTTTCCGGGCAGCGGGTGTAGCCCCGGGCCTTCAGGCGATGCCACAGCTCGATCATGCCCAGCGCCGGATTTCGGCGGCGCATATCGCGGATGAGCTTCAGCTCTTCCTCGGTATGCCGGTTCGGATGGCTGTGAGGGCATCTGGACTGGCAGGCTAAGGACGCCGCACTTCCGTCCCAGCGCTGTTTCCAGAAGTAGATGTAGGAGCGGCTTTTGTTGTACTTTCGGCTTGCTCGGCTGACACCGTACTTTTCGGCGTACTTCATTCGGGCTTGACGATAGGTCATATCTTGTGTTATACTGTTACTCATGAGAGATACGGCTCCTTTTTGCGAAGTTCTTGTGTGGTAACTTAACTTTCGCACATCGGGCCGTATCTCTCAACCCTTTTTTCTTTCTCTGTTCAATATGTTTGACAAACCTACACCGCCGGGTGGGCATGTATCTCGGCCGCCATCGAAGAACATCACAAGAACAGATCGGCAGGTGTCTCACTTACAGCCTTTCGGTTTCCTCCCGAAGGTAGGCATTTAATTTACGAAGCGTTCGGATATAAGCCGAAAGCTCTTCTTCGGAGAGCCTGCCATAGGCATTTTCCTCCGCTGCTTTCAGCGGACGCGCAGTCCGTTCAGCAAACGCCCGCCCCTTCGGTGTCAGATGTATCTTTTTGTGGTTCCGTGTGCCGATCACCGGAATCAATTCCACCAAACCGTCCTTTGCAAGCCCGGTCACCGCCGTGTTGATCGTTTGCTTGGCATAAAAGCCCTGACGGCACAGATCCTGCTGCGTCTGATCCTCGTCGAATTCCGAGATATAATAAAGGACCCACAGCGCCGTTTCCGAAAGCCCGTATTTTGTTGCCACATCATGATAGATGGACTTCCATTCCTTTTGATTACGTTCAATCTGGTGGATGATTTCTCTGATATTCATCGCGAGCCTCCCGCTGTTACCGATAAATGATCCCGTTTTTCTCGGATATTTTTCTCAGCACCATGGCGATCACCATACAAATGCATTCCGATACCGCCACGGTGTACCACACGAATTCATAACCGAAAATCAGCGGCAGAAAATTGATGCAGGCAAAATTGAACACGATGCTTCTGCACACATTGATGGTGATCGCATACTGCGTCCGTTTCGTGGAAAACAGATAGGAAGCGATGACCGCAGTGGATGCGGCGAACACATAATTCAGGCAGTATTTCGGGAGCGCGCCGCACACGATCGGAACCGATGCGGCATCCGCGCCGAAAAACGCGCACAGCGGCTTCCCGACAAAGAAGGTCAGAATAAAGATTCCCACGCCGCCGGCAAAAGCCATGATCCGTCCGCTTCTAAAGTAGAATTTCAGGCTTTTGTCGTCCTTCGCACCGTAGCTGGCTCCGTACAGCGGCTGCAATCCGCTTGCAACTCCCCACATTAGTGAGGAAAACAGCGAGCTTGCATAAACAATCACGGAATAGGCGTTCACCGCCACATTGCCAAGGTGGGTAATGAGCATGCGGTTCATGGAAAACGCGATTACCGGATTGGCAAACTGAGAGATCATTTCCGGCAGCCCGCGAAGCATAACCTTCTGATAAAGGGCAAACTGCGGTTTGAATTTCCGTATCCGGAGCTGTCCTTTTTTCAGTATAAAATGGGACAATACAATAAGAAAACCGATCGAGCCGGAAATGCCGGTTGCAATAGCTGCGCCGGCAATACCCTTTTGCAACGGATATACCATCAGCCAGTCGCCGAAAATATTAGCCGCCGTGCACACCAAAGACATGATCAGCCCAAGCCGCGGGTTGCCATCGTTCCTTGCAAATGTGTTCAGGCAAGGTCCGAGGGTTGAGGGAAGCAGAAACACGGAATACCAGAAAATATAATCCGAAACCATTTGCAGATAGGTTTCGTTTGCACCGAGCAGCAGCGCGATCTGTTCACTCATCAGCATGCCGATCACACTGATGACCGAAAAAACGGCGATGTTTGCCGAAAGCGAATGCATAAACGCCCGATTCGCGCCCTCCGCATCCCTACGTCCGAAGCGGACGGAGGCAACGGCGACGCCGCCGATATTGAACAGCGTGGACAAAGCCCAAATCAGGTTCACAAAGGGCATGGCAAGGCTGACCGCGCCGAGCGCATCCGGCCCAACGCCGTTTCCAACAAACATCCCGTCTACGATCGTGAGAATGAAAAAACTGAGATTGCCGATCATGGCGGGAACAATATATTTCCGCAGATTTTTTCTCTGTTCAGTCATTGCAAAAGCCTCCAAACAAAAATGCAGAGTCCTGTTTCGGACTCTGCGTTTCATTATAGTCTGTTTTCGGACTCTTGTCAAGAAATATCGAAAACATACGAGTGTATCGGCAGTCCACGCGGCTCATCCTGTAAATCGCGCCGTTTTTGCACGCGCCAATGCGGAAAAACAGACCATGCGCACGTTCTCCGGTGAGCAAGAAAAAACCTTGAATCCAATCGGATTCAAGGTTTTGGATGGCAGGGGCAGTAAGATTCGAACTCACGGCACGCGGTTTTGGAGACCGCTGCTCTACCAACTGAGCTATGCCCCTATAGAAGCTATGTGTTTCGAATAAAATTGGTGGGCCATCGGGGACTCGAACCCGGGACCGACCGGTTATGAGCCGGCTGCTCTAACCAACTGAGCTAATGGCCCATATCCATGAAACGAAACTCAACGGTAAAAATTATATCATAATCATTTGCCAAAGTCAAGCGTTCGTTGCGATTTTTTTAAATTTTTTGCGCGTTTGTTACCAAATACCCGGCTCGCCCCGACAATTTGCCCGCGGTTTTACGGAAACATTCGGAAATAGTTGAAATTTTCAAAAGAATGTGATATGATATAAAAACCAAACTGCGGCAGCCCGCAGCCGGCACTGGCCGGAAAAACAGAATTGGGAGGACAATATCATTTATGGATACAACATTGGTGGTCATGGCAGCCGGCATCGGTTCTCGATTCGGCGGCGGCATCAAGCAGTTGGAGCCGGTGGGCCCGAGTGGCGAAATTATTATGGATTATTCTATCCACGATGCGCTGGAAGCAGGGTTCAACAA
>CAKUME010000127.1 GCA_934667575.1 uncultured Eubacteriales bacterium
CCTCGGTGCCGCTTTGGCCCATTGCGCAGCCAATATCGGCGGCCTTGAGCGCGGGCGCATCGTTCACGCCGTCGCCGGTCATGGCTACCACCTCGCCGCGCTGCTGCAAGGCCCGCACGATGCGCACCTTATGTTCCGGCGACACGCGCGCATAAACGGTGCAATGTGCCGCACGGCTGCGCAGTTCTTCATCCGGCATGGCGTCCAGCTGCGCGCCGGTGAGCACCGCATCGTCCGCCGTTAAAATGCCGATTTGGCGGGCGATGGCCGCGGCGGTGGCCGCATGGTCGCCGGTAATCATCACGGGGCGGATGCCCGCGCGGCGGCAGGTTTGCACCGCGTCGGGCACCTCCGGCCGCGGCGGATCCATCATGCCAATCATGCCCACCCAGCAGAGCGCCTGTTCATAATCCGCCTGTGAAGCGTTCGGCGGCAATTCCCGCACCGCGACCGCGATCACGCGCAGCGCACGCTCCGACAGTGTGCGCGCAAGACGGCAGATGCGGTCGCGCGTTTCGGGTGTGATGCGTTGGGTTTGCCCGCCGCTCATGCAGGTGTCGCACAAGCCCACCACGATTTCGGGCGCGCCTTTGGTGATTGCAAGCACGCGTCCCTCGACGCGGCAGACAACCGTCATGCGCTTACGCGTGGAATCGAACGGCAGCTCATCGATGCGCGCTCCGCCCGAAACATGAACGCCCGCCGCTTCGGCGGCGGCCACGATCGCGCGCTCGGTGGGATCGCCGCCGGCCGACGCACCGTCGGCAAAGCGCACGCTGCAGCAGCGCGCCCCATATCCGAGCAGTTGGCGCCCGGCCTCCGTTTGCGCTTCCAGCGCGCCAAAGGCATCGGTGAGCGCAGTGACCTCCATTTTATTCTGCGTCAGCGTGCCGGTTTTGTCGGAGCAGATCACCGTGGCGCAGCCGAGCGTTTCCACGGCTGGCAGCCGCCGGATGATCGCCCGGCGCGCCGCCATGCGCCGCACGCCGAGCGCCAGCACAATGGTCACCACCGCCGGAAGGCCCTCCGGAATGGCGGCGACCGCCAAGCTGACGGAAATCATAAACATGGTCAGCGGGTCGCGGTGCTGAAACAGGCCCATCACAAAAATGGCCGCGCAGATGGCCACGGCGGCCAGCCCCAAAATTTTTCCCGTTTTGGCCAGCTTTTGCTGAAGCGGCGTTTGCGGCGCGTCACCCGCGTCGAGCAGGCTTGCGATGTGCCCCATTTGCGTGTTCATGCCGGTTTCCGTGACCACGGCCCACGCGCTGCCCGCAGCGGCATTGGTGCCGGCAAACACGAGATTTCGGCATTCGGCGGCCGGTTCCTGCGCCGAAAAAATCAGCCGTGCGTCCTTTTCCACGGGGAGCGACTCGCCGGTGAGCGCCGATTCCTCCGTTTTGAACCCCGTGGTTGAAATGAGCCGACCGTCGGCGGGAATGCAGTCGCCCTCTTCCAGCAGCATCACATCGCCCGCCACCACGTTTTCCGCCGGGATGCGCGTCAGTTTGCCGCCGCGGCGCACATGCGCCACGGGCGCGCTGAGCTTTTGCAGCGACTCCAGCGCTTTTTCGGCGCGGCTTTCCTGCACGGTGCCGATGATCGCGTTGAGCACAACAATGCTCAGGATCATGATCGGGTCGAGAAAATCGCCGTTTTTCTCCAAAAACGAGGTGGCCAGCGACACACCCGCCGCCGCCAGCAAAATGAGCACCATAAAATCGCTGAACTGCATCAAAAACCGGTGCAGCAGCGTTTCGCGGCGGGCGGCACGCAGGCGGTTGGGGCCGTCGCGCCGACGCCGGTGCGCGGCTTCGGTTTCGGATAGTCCTTTTTCCGCCGAAACGCCCAGTTTTTTGAGCGTTTCGGGCACGGTATATTGCTGCCATTGCATTGCATTGCGCCCGCCCTTCTTGTTTGTTGTTGCCGGGGATACACTTATATGTATTCGGGGCTGTCCGGCGGTATGCAGCGAACGGCGGGCGAATCAGTGCTCGAGCGGAACGGTCACGCAGGCTTCGGTGTGGCCGGTGGAATCGTGTCGGAACCAGAGCGCAGCGCGTTCGCCGTAGGTCATGCGCAGGCGGGTATACACGTTGCGCAGGCCGATGCTTTTGGCCTGCACCGCGTCTTCGGGCGAGTCGAGCAGGCGGTTGATCGCGCTGACGTCGGCGCCCACGCCGTTATCCCACACTTCGATCATCAGGCGCTCGGCATCGGTGCGGGCGGTGAGGCGAACGAGCGCATCGCCGCCGCGAAAATCGGTGCCATGGATCAGCGCGTTCTCGACCAGCGGCTGAATGATCACCTTGGGGATGCACACCTGCGCGGCCTCGGGCGAAATATCGTATTCAAACACCACGGTGCCGCGGTAGCAGCAGCGCTGAATGCACTCGTAGGCGCGGATAATGCGCACTTCTTCCTCCAACGGCACGCGCTTGTCGGGTTCTTTGATATTGTAGCGCATGAGCTGGGTCAGGCTGTTGAGCACCTCGGCGATATCGTCCTGACTGCGAAGCAGTGCCAGACACGACACCGAATTGAGGGTGTTATACACAAAATGCGGGTTGATCTGCGCCTGAAGCGCATGGAGCTCGGCGCGCTTTTGGCGCTCGGAGGCTTCGATCGCGCGGTTAGTGGATTCCTGAAGCCCCTGCATCAGGCGATTGAACGCGTGGTAGAGCGCGCCCACCTCGTCGTTGCCCACGCGGGTGCAATCCATCTGCTCCATGCCGCCGCTCGACATGTGGCGGCTGAGGCTGCGGATGGGTGTGACCACGCGCCGCGCAAGGAAAAACGCGCCCACCTGCGTGGCGGCGAGCACGAGCACGGTCACCATCACGATCACGCGCAGCACATCGTTGGTGCGGGCCTGCAGCTCGGAAAGCGGGATCACGGTGATCATCATCAGCTGATTGTTGAGCATCTTTTTCTGCACGCGGCAGCGCTCGCCGAAGGCCAGCTGGGTCACGGCTTCATCCTCGGGCAGGGCGAGCGTTTGCTCCTTGGGCAGATATTCGCTGCCGGAGCTGGCGAAAATGCCGTTGCCGTCGAGATCGGTGAGCAGCACGCGGCTGCGCTGGGTGAGCGCGCCGGTTTGCACGCGGCTCGAAATCCACGAGATATCGAAGCTCAGCGCAATCACGCCCAGCGGCTTGCGCTCGAGCTGCATATTTTCGAGCACATTGCAGACGATCAGCTGCGTCACATAGAGCGTGTGGGGCGTTTCGGGCAGTGTGAACCAATACTCGGTGCCGTCGCGGCGCACGGTTTCGCGGAACCAGTCGCTCTGCTGCACCGACACGGCATTGAAAAAGCCGCAGCGATCGTCGGTGAGCTGCGTGGATTTGCTGCAATAGCGGGCCACGGCGTGTTCCGGCAAAATGAAAAACTTGTTGGCGTAGCGGCCGGTCTCACGGCCAAAGCAGGACTTGAAGTTATTATTGAACGCCTTTGTATTGGCCGAAAAGCTCGTGATCAGCTTATACAGATTGCGGTTGCCCTCGCCGGGGTCGCCGAACAGGATCATTTGCTTAATGGCCGGAATGTTGTTATCGGGGAGCACATAGCCCGCCTCGTTATCGCCGAGCAGCTCGCTGGTGACGCGAATGCGGTCGATCAGCGAGCTGAGCTGCTGAGCGTTGCTGGCGGTGGTGGAGCCGATGGACTCCTGCACGGCCAGATCGGTGGTGTCGCGCATATAAAAGAACATGGAAACCGAGATCACCGACACCGCAATGCACACACCGACGCCGAACATCAAAAATATTTTGGTGAGCACCCCCACCCGATACGGCTTTTTGGTTTTCATTTGCGCATCCGCCTTTCCCCGTTTTTGATCGATTGTCTAAAATGAAAACGCAAAGCAGAGCCTGCGCAAAAAGGCGCGGCTCTGCCTGCGGTTATTCGGACTCGTGATAGTTTTCGCGGCGATATTCGGAGGGCGACACGCCCATCCGGCTGCGAAATGCTTTGGTAAAGTAGTTTCCGTTGGCGTAGCCGCACTGCGCGGCCACTTCGGCGATCGGTGTGAGCGTGCGGCTCAGCAAACGGCACGCGCGCTTGATGCGCCGATCGAGAATGTAATCCATCAGACTGCCGCCGGTGTGCTCGGCGAACACCCGACCCAGATATGCCGAGGAAAAATGCATTTCCTGCGCGAGCGTGGACACGTTGAAGTCCGGCTCGCCGCAGTGCTGCTCCACCAGCCGATGCACGCGCTCCACAATGTCGGGCAGCGCGGGCGGCGCGGCCACGGCTTCGGCGTAGCACGCGCACACATAATCCACACGCTGCGCGCCGGTGGGTAGTGCCATCAGTGCGGCCTGCTGCGCACGGTAGGCCGAAAAGTCCGTTTCGTGCGGCAGATCGTGCAGAATTTGCAGGAGAAAAATGCACAAATTCGCGGTTTGCACCGGGTCGTCGTCCGCATACTCGCGCAGCGGCTCCAGCAGCGGCTCGAGCGCGGCCGCATCGCGGTTTTGGAGCGCCGTGCGAATTTGTGTGACCGTTTCCGGCTGGGTGAGCT
>CAKUME010000128.1 GCA_934667575.1 uncultured Eubacteriales bacterium
GTGCTCACCGGGCTGCTGAGCTTGCCGAACGTGCTGGTCACCTCGCATCAGGCGTTTTTAACGCGTGAGGCGCTGGAAGCCATTGCGCGAACCACGCTGGCGAATGTGATGGACTTTTTTGCGGGCAAGCCGCTCGAAAACGAGGTGCGTCTGCCCGCGCCGCGGGGATAATCCCCTTGCCGGCGCAGGCAGCTTGGGGCAGGCCGAGTGCATGCCGCCCAAAGCTGAACTGCGCCGTTTTCTTTTTTATTTTCGCAAATTTTTTTTTGAAAACCTGTTGCCTAACGGTACAAAATAAGCTATAATAGATACCACAGAGGAACAGACGCGCTTTTGGGCGTGCGGATGGGCGGGCCCTGTACGACAGAGCCCTGTGAACCATGTCAGGCGGGGAACCGAGCAGCATTAAGCGGAACGCTTTGTGCGATACAGTTCGTTCGTCCGTCCGCACACCCAAGCGTGCGTCTGAATTTTTTTATCCGGCGAAAGGGGAGTCGGGGCGGAATGTATCAGGTTTTATACCGAAAGTGGCGACCAAAGGTGTTCGCCGATGTAGTCGGGCAGCCGCAGGTCACGGTGACGCTGCGCAACGAGCTGCGCGCCGGCCGCATTGCCCACGCCTACCTGTTTACCGGCTCGCGCGGCACCGGCAAAACCACCTGCGCCAAAATTCTGGCCAAGGCGGTGAACTGTCTGGATCCGCACGACGGCGATCCATGCGGGGCATGCGCCATCTGCCGCGGCATTGAGAACGGCTCGGTCACGGACGTGGTGGAGATTGACGCAGCGAGCAATAACGGCGTTGAAAACATCCGCGATCTGCGCGAAGAGGTGCACTTCACACCGGCCGAAGCCAAATACCGCGTGTATATCATCGACGAGGTGCATATGCTGTCGATCGGCGCGTTCAATGCGCTGCTCAAAACGCTCGAGGAACCGCCGGAGCATGTGGTGTTCATTCTCGCCACCACCGAGGTGCACAAACTGCCCGCCACCATTCTTTCGCGCTGCCAGCGGTTCGACTTTCACCGCATTGCGCCCGAAGCGATCGCCGACCGGCTGGAATATGTTTGCGAGCAGGAGGGCGCGCAAATTGACCGCGACGCGGCGCTGATGATTGCCCGGCTGGCGGACGGCGCGATGCGCGACGCCTTATCGCTGCTCGATCAGTGCTTTGGGCGCGGCATGCAGGTTTCGGTGCAGACCGTGACCGAGGCGGCCGGACTGGCGGGGCGCGACCATTTGATCGCGCTGGCTGATGCGCTGGCGGAACGCGACACGGCGCAGCTGCTGCGCACGGTGGGCGTGCTGCATGAGGCATCCAAGGATATGGCGCGGCTGTGCGACGAGCTGATCGCTCATTTTCGCGGGATCATGCTGTTCAAAACGATGAAAGACCCCGGCGACTTAGTGCTGGCCGGGCCGGAGGAGCGGGAAGCGCTGGAGCGGGAAGCGCACGCGTTTTCGCTGCCCGCCGTGCTGCATATCATTACACGTTTGCAGGAATGCCTGGAACGAATGAGCGCGGGCGGCAATCGCCGTGTGGAAATGGAAATGACGCTGGTGCGCCTGTGCAGCCCGGAACTGGACGATTCGGCGGAATCGGTACTGCGGCGGTTGGATGAGGTGGAGCACGAAGTGAAGCGTGCCGGGGTGCGCGCCCGTGCCGCCGCACCGGCCGAGGCCGAAGCGCCGCCGGCGCTGGCCCCCCGCCCGACGGCTGCCGAAACGCCGGCGCCCGACCCAGGGCTGCCCCGCGCCGAAGCTGCGCGCGAAATGGCGGAATGGCCCCAGGTGCTCGACGCGCTGCACGCGCTGTCGCCGTCGCTTGCGGCATATCTCAAGGATTCCAAAGCATACATCGACCGGGATTTTTGCCTGATTGATGCGCCCAACGCGATGGCATTTGAGCTGCTGCGCAACAGCCCGAATCAAAAAAAGCACATGCGCGACGCCATTCACAGCGTGACGGGCGTGACCTACCGGCTGGGGCCGTATAAACACGCAGAAAGCGAAACGGCCCAAAGCGATCCCCTCGCACAGCTGGCGGCGGCGGCGCGGGAAATGGATATTCCCGTAACCGAGACGCGACCGGACGACGCGTAATGCATCACGCGCGGGCCGATGATTTTGTCCATACGAATTTTTTATCATAAAAAACAAAAAAGAGCAAATCGAAAGGAAGTTGCAATTATGAAAGCAAGATTACCCAAGGGTTACGGCGGACCGACCGACATGAATTCGCTGGCACGTCAGGCACAAAAAATGCAGGAGCAGATGGCGCAGGTGAGCGCGGAGCTCGACGAGACCGAATATTCGGCCACGGCAGGCGGCAACGCGGTGGAAGCCACGGTGAAAAAAGGCGAAGTGACCGCGATCAAGCTCCAGCCCGAAGTGGTGGATCCCGAAGACACCGAAATGCTCGCTGATCTGGTGATGGCGGCGATCAACGAAGCGCTGCGCAAAGCGGCCAAGGACCGCGAAGAGCGGCTGGGCGCGGTAACGGGCGGTTTGAATCTGCCGGGTATTCTCTAAGATGAGCGGCTATCAGGTTTTGCCGCTCACGCGGCTGGTGGAGCAGTTTGAGCGGCTGCCGGGCATCGGCCACAAAACGGCGCAGCGGCTGGCGTATTTTGTGCTGCAAATGCCGCGCGAAAAGGCAGCGGCGTTTGCACAAACAATCACCGACGCCCACGACCAAATTCATTATTGCCCCATTTGCAAAAACTTCACCGATCAGGAACGCTGCGCCATTTGCACGGACCTCGGGCGCGACCGCACTACGATCTGCGTGGTGGAAGACCCGCGCGATGTGTTTGCATTGGAGCGCACAGGCGAATACAAGGGCCTGTATCATGTGCTGCACGGCACCATTTCGCCGATGCACGACAAGGGACCGGATGATCTGAGCATTGACGACCTGATGAAGCGGCTCGAAGACGGCAGCGTGAAGGAGGTCATCATGGCCACCAACGCAACGGTGGAGGGCGAGTTGACCGCAATGTATATTTCCAAGCTCATCAAGCCCAAGGGCATTAAGGTGACGCGCCTGGCCTACGGCATTCCGGTTGGCGGCGATTTGGAATATGCCGACGAAGTCACGCTCACGCGTGCGCTGGAGGGGCGCGACGAATTTTGAGCACAAGCCGATTTTGGCGGCAAATTCCGATTGATTTTTTCACACGAATCTGATATAATAAAAAATGCAGAATCCGGGGCGAAGGGGGAAACGCAGATGTCCGGTGCAAAAAGCGAAAACAAGACGATTGCGCAGAACAAAAAAGCGTTTCACGACTATTTCGTGCTCGAAAGCGTAGAAGCGGGCATTGAGCTTTGCGGCACCGAGGTGAAGTCGATCCGGCAGGGCCAGGTGAACCTCAAAGACGCATGGTGCGAGGTGGATGCCGGCGAGATGCTGCTCAACGGTATGCATATCAGCCCGTATGAGCAGGGCAACATCTTCAACCGCAATCCGCTGCGCGTGCGGCGGCTGCTGCTGCACAAGCGCGAGATCATGCGGCTGTTTGGGCTGGTGCAGCAGGATGGCTGCGCGCTGATTCCGCTGTCGCTCTATTTTAAGGGCTCGCGCGTCAAGGTGCAGCTGGGGCTGTGCAAGGGCAAAAAGAACTACGACAAGCGCGACGACATTGCGCGCAAGGAAGCCAAGCGCGAAGCCGAGCGCGCGCTCAAGGAGCGCAACCGGTGATTTCTGCATATTTATATTACGGGGATGTAAAGGTTTCGACGGGGACTGTGCGTCTCAGTAAGCGGGTAGTGGCGCAGAACCACTCAAAAAGCTGCAAACTTTTAAATTAAACGACAACAAACAAGTTGCGTTAGCGGCCTAATTTAGGCTGCCGTCTTTCTCGGGAGCACCGCGGCCCGAGCGAGGCGTCGATGAGCGGTGAACATGAACGGGGGAGCTGTTCCGGCCCCCGTCACGACCTTGGAACTACCGCAGCGCGCAGCCTGTTCGTCGGCGGCGCGTGAGGGGAATCGCAAAAGACGTTCTGCACCCGGAGAAAGCTGTGATTAGTGGTTTTCGGACAGGAGTTCGATTCTCCTCATCTCCACCAATGGCCCACCGTAATTTTGATCGAATTACGGTGGACTTTTTCTATGCCCGAAAACCGCTTGAAATAAGGCTTTTCGGCCGCTTTAACACATAAGAGCCCCGCTGCGGAGCCATTCTGCGGCGGGGTTTCGTGCGTTTGGCAGAGGCTTTCTGCGGGCAGAAAATGTCCAGGACTCGATTCGCCGCACCGGTCACAATCCGGTGAATTTGGCTGCTTTTTGCCCGCGCCTGCAATTTTTTGCAAGAAGCCCGACGTTTTAAACAATTTTTCTGTTTTATTCCAAAAATTATCTTGACAAGCAAAATCCAATTTGATACAATAAAACCGGAATAAGTAAAAACTATATGCATATTTTCACAACGGCAGTGTAAAGTTAAAATGAAAAGATAGCTCACGAAATCATAGAAAAGCTTCACGCAACGAGCAAAAACTCCCGTT
>CAKUME010000129.1 GCA_934667575.1 uncultured Eubacteriales bacterium
CATTTCCCCGTTGAGCGACAACTGCGCTGCCGGCACCAAGGAAGCCACCGAAGCCGTGCGCGCGCTGATCGACAGCGGTGAATGGGACGTGTTCTCCGGCGTGAAGCTCGCCGTTTCTTCCACCGATTACAAAGTGACCAAAGCGGACGCGGATCTCGTGGACAGCGAGGGCAACGTGATTGTGAAGGCCGGCGGCGCTTCGGTTGAGGACGCGGTCATTCAAGGCTCGATGAACTACTATGTGAAGGGCGTTGTTCAGCACAACAACAATCAATAAAGGCAAATCGCTGCACAAAGCGATCGTTCAAAAGGTATGACCGGAGCGACACGGAAGATTTTTCCGTGTCGCTCTCGCCGTACTCTTTTGCGTTTTTGAACCGTGTATTCAATTCTTCTGAAAAAAGGGGTTTTCCGGAATGGCAGCGTCCTACGCGATTGAACTGAAAAACATTTCCAAATCCTTCGGCCCGGTTGCCGCAAATAAAAATATCAATCTGAATGTGCGGGAAGGCGAAATTCTGGCGCTGCTGGGCGAAAACGGTTCCGGCAAAACCACGCTGATGAATATGCTTTCCGGCATTTATCAACCGGATTCCGGCGAAATTTTGATGAACGGCAAGCCGGTGGTGATCCATTCGCCCGAAGACGCCAAGCATTTGGGCATTGGCATGGTGCACCAGCACTTTAAGCTGGTCAATGCATTCTCGGCCGCCGATAACATTTGGATCGGCGCGGAGCCCAAGCGGCTCTCTGTGCGCGAAGTCGGGTTTGGCCGCGCAATGAAGCAGGTGTTCACGCGCAATCTCCTGCAAAAATCCCGCTACCGCGAGATTCAGCGCATCAGCGAAAAATTTGGCTTTGCGCTCGATCCTTACAAGCTTGTGCGTTATATGTCCGTCAGCGAAAAGCAAACGCTGGAGATCATTAAGGTGCTGTATTACGGCGCAAAGGTCATCATCCTCGACGAGCCCACCGCCGTGCTCACCGTGCAGGAGGTCGAAAAGCTGTTTGAGGTGCTGCGCCGCATGAAAGCGCAGGGCCATTCGATCATCATCATCACGCACAAGCTCAACGAAGTGCGCGCAATCAGCGACCGCGTTGCCATCCTGCGCAAGGGCGAATACATTGACACCGTGAACACCGCCGACACCACCGAGCAGCAGCTTACCGACCTGATGGTCGGCCACAAAGTCGATTTGAACATCGAGCGTCCTAAGCTCGAAAAAAAGACTCCCCTGCTCGAGATCCGTGACCTGTGCATTCGCAACGATGAAGGCAGCATGGCCATCGACAACGTGAACTTTTATATTCGCGGCGGCGAAATTCTTGGTGTGGCAGGCATTGCGGGCTGCGGTCAAAAGGAACTGTGCGAGGCCATTGCCGGGCTGCGTCCCATTGAAAGCGGCATGATGATTCACAAGGGCGACAACATCGTGGGGCTCTCCCCCAAGCAGATCATCGAAAAAGGAATTGCCATGAGCTTTATTCCCGAAGATCGGCTGGGCATGGGATTGGCGCCGTCGCTGTCGATCACCGACAATATGCTGCTCAAAAATTATCGCGCCACGAGCCGCACGCCGTTTGTGAACCGCAAGCTCGGCCGCCGCACCGCCAAACAGGTGATTGAAGAGCTGGGTGTGGTCACGCCCTCCACCGAAACGCCGGTGCGCCGCTTGTCCGGCGGCAATGTGCAAAAGGTGCTGCTCGGCCGCGAAATTCAAACCGGCCCCAATGTGATCGTGACGGCATATCCGGTGCGCGGGCTGGATATCAATTCTTCCTACGCGATTTATCACATTCTGAACGAACAAAAGAAAGCCGGCGTTGGCATTCTGTTTGTGGGCGAAGATCTTGATGTGATGCTCGCGCTGTGCGACAAGATCATGGTGCTGTGCCATGGCCGATTGATGGGCGTGGTGCATGCGCACAAAACCACCAAGGAGCAGCTCGGCCTGATGATGACCGGCGCGCTCGATCTGACCGACATCAACGGTAAGGTGGCCGGTATCGCAAAGGATTCCAATATTTACACCGAAACGGAGGGATCGATCCATGGCTAAGGCACACATTCGTGTTGTGAAGCGCGACCGGAGCAGCTTTGGGCGCAGCGCACTCACTTATCTCATCTCCATTCTGGCTGCGCTCGCGATCGGCGCGATGCTGCTGCAATCGCTCGGCGTTAACCCGTTTGAATATTATGGCAAAATGTTTACCATTGGTATCCCGGGGAGCAAGCTCCCGCATATCAACATCGAAAATTTCCTCAAAACCTTTGTTCCGCTGCTGATTACCGCCATCGGCCTGTCGCTGGCATTTAAAATGCGCTTTTGGAACATCGGCGGCGAGGGGCAATTCGTAGTGGGCGCCATTCAGTCCGCCACGGTGGCATTCAAGCTCGGGCCAAAGCTGCCCAACGGCGTGACCCTGCTGTTGATGGCGCTGGCCGCCATGCTTTCCGCCGGCCTCTACGGTCTGATTGCCGGTGCACTCAAAGTAAAATTCGGCACCAACGAAACACTGCTCACACTGATGCTGAACTATATCGCCACCTACACGCTCACTTTTTTGGGCGAACGCAAGGGTGATTGGAACTTTTTTCTGAATCCTTCCTCCGTGCGGCCGATCTTCGGCAGTTTTTCGGCTTATGCGCAAATGCCGATGTTCAAAATCGACAAGTTCTCGCTGAATCTTTCCGTGATTATCGCGTGCGTGTTGTGCGTGCTGATTTTTATTTACATCAAATATACCAAACACGGCTACGAGCTTTCGGTGGTGGGCGACAGCGCCGGCACCGCGCGTTATGCGGGTATGAAAGTGAACCGCATTGTGCTGCGCACCGTGTTTCTTTCGGCCGCGCTGATCGGCCTGGCTGCCATGCTCAAAGTGACGACCGCGGGCGTGCTTTCCGCCACCATTACCGACAGCGTGGGCTGGACGGGCGTGATCGTGGCATGGCTCGCCAAGCTGAATACCTTGGGCATCTTTGTCGTGTCCGGTCTCATCAGCGTGCTGCAATATGGCAGCACCGTGGCCAGCTCCACCTATTCCGCCGTTGACGTGAACTTCGCAAATATGCTGCAGGGCATCATTCTGTTCTGCATTCTGGCCGCCGATTTTCTGACGCGCTTCCGCATCGTGCTCGATCGGAAGCAGCCGTCCTGACCGCCGCGCGAAAGGGGAATCCGTTATGGACAAAATGAATACGATCACCCTGTTCCTGTATAATATTGTCGTGTACAGCATTCCGCTGCTCTACGGCACCGTGGGCGAGATCATTACCGAAAAATCCGGCAGCCTCAACCTCGGTGTGGAGGGGATTATGGCAGTGGGTGCTTTGTTCGGCTATCTGGCGGGCTGCCGCGCCAATTCCATGCTGCTCGGCGTGGTCGTGGCGTTCCTTTCCGCTGCGCTGTGCGGGCTGCTGTTCGCGCTGCTCACCGTCACGCTTCAGGCCAACCAAAACGTGACCGGCCTGACTATTACCACCTTCGGCCTCGGATTGTATTTCTTTGTGGGCAACGGCGTCAAAAACCGCAGCTGGCCGGTGATGACCGACAGCAGCTCGCTTCAGGCCGGTTGGGCGGACATCGAGCTTCCGCTGCTCTCCCGCATTCCGGTAATCGGCAAAGGCCTGTTCACCCATAATATTTTGATTTATCTCGGTGTGGCCATCGCCGTGCTTGCATGGTGGTATCTCAACCACACCAAAACCGGCCTGCGGCTGCGCGCAATCGGCGAAAATCCCGCTGCGGCCGATTCGCTCGGCGTAAACATTGCGCTGTATAAGTTTGTGCATATCATGCTCGGTGCCGGCAGTATGGGCATTGGCGGTTATTATATGGGGCTAAACATGAGCGGCAGTCTGTCGAGCAACTGCTGGATTAACGGATACGGCTGGATCTCGGTTGCGCTGGTTATTTTCTCTAATTGGAATCCGTTGGCCGCCATTTTGGGCACGTTTGTGTTCGGCTTTTTCAACACACTCCGCATCTCGGGCGGATCGCTGGCTAATACTTTCCCGGGCACACTTGGCTGGCTCGGCAATGTGCCGGCACAATTTCTGCAAATGCTGCCGTTTGTGATCACCGCCATTGTGTTGATCGCCTATTCCGTACGCAAAAATAAGCACACCAATGCGCCCGCAGCAATCGGCGTGAACTATTACCGAGAAGATCGCTGACAACCGAATCGTTTGTTCCCTGTTTTCCGCCGGCAGCGCATTCCGCGCAAAATTCCGGCGGAATTTTTTTTGTGGAAAAAGCTCTTGATTTTTTATGCTTTTTCCGTTAGAATAATAATGACCGAATTTTGACCGCTACGGAAAGGACAAGCTCACATGAAAACCCTTCACACGGATATTTGTATCATCGGTGCCGGCCCTGCCGGTATTTTTACTGCGCTGGAACTGCTGCGCGGCGGCAGCCGAAAAAAAATCACGATTGTCGAAAAGGGCCAGCCGATTGAAAAACGGCACTGCCCGAAATCGGTGACAAAAAAATGTGTCAGCTGC
>CAKUME010000130.1 GCA_934667575.1 uncultured Eubacteriales bacterium
GCACGGAGAAAAAGAAATTGCCAATGCCACTTCGGAGCTGTGCGCCTTTTTGCGCTACAATATTTCCGCGCCGGACATTGAAATTTCGCTGCAGCGCGAGCTGGAGATGATTGAATGCTATATTTCGCTGCAAAACTTTTTGTGCGGCGACAAAATCTATTTTGATTCCGACGTGCAGGTGGACACGGAACTCACGCACATTCCCAAAATGCTGCTTCAGCCGCTGGTGGAAAACTGCATTAAGCATGGGTTTTGCGACGGATTCGTGGAAATTTGCTGCACCTGCCGTGCCACGGCGGATCGTTTGGTGATCGAGGTGGCCGATCAGGGCACGCGCGCGGACATTGACGCGATCAATGCCTATTTGCGGCGGCCGATGGACAAGGAGCCCGACCGGCCGCACGGCTTTGGCATCCGCAATGTGAACCAGCGGATCCAGATGAAATACGGTGCGGAATACGGGCTGCATTTTGCGCGCAGCGCCGGCGGAGGCACGGCGGCCTGCATTGAGCTCCCACGGCGCATGGCGGCGCCTCTGCAGGAGTCGCGCGGCCCGCAGACGTTTCCCTATCTGTCGCCCGACCAAAAGCATATTATATTACCGCCGCAGCATTAACTTCGTCACACAAAAAAGGCGCAATCGTTCGGTCATAAACCGGCGATTGCGCCTTTTGGATGCTATGAAGTTAGACCATTAAATTTTCAGCGTTTCGCGATGCAGCGTTTTCCCCTCGGAGTCGGTAAAGCAGACCTCGGCGGCGCCGGGATTCAGCGTGACGGCCATGCCGACGAAATATTGCGTGCCGTCGGGGCGCTTTTCCGGCTTGGAGCCCACCAGCACCGGGCACGGCTGACCCTTATCGTCGTAGCTGCTGCCGGGCAGGCTGATCGTGAGCTCATGCATATGGCCGCAGAACATCAGCTGCGGGTGCACATATTCCCCCAGCAGCCGCGCCCACTCGGTGTAGCGTTCGATTTCGATATTGAACGGATGGTGCCCGAACGCATCGCTTTCGGTGATATTATGCGTGAACGGCACATGGGAGATCACCAAGCGGTAATCGACGCCGGGTGCAGCATAGGAGTGGGCCGAATCGGCGATTTTCTGCCGGATGTATTCGGTTTGGCGGCGGCGGAACGGCTCGCAGCAAACGGTGTGGCCGTATTCGTCGCAATCGTCGCGCTTATCTTCGCCGCAGTCGATCAAAATGCCCCAAATGCAGCCCACGCGGAAATCATAGTAGGAGCGGCCGGATTCGTTCGGCATATAATCCGACAGATTTTCGGCGCACGCGCCGCGCAGATCGTGATTGCCGCGCGAAAACACGCACGGAACGGTGCCGCCTGCCACCAGCGACGCAATGCGATACACAATGCAGATGTTTTCCACCGTACCGCTGTGATCGGCAATGTCGCCGTTGAGCACAAGCAGATCGAGATCATCGCCAAAGTAGTTGGCCGCGCGCGCCGACGCCTCCACGATGCCGTGGGTGTCGGCCAGCTGATAAATATGGATGTTTTCGCGCTTGGTGAGCGGCCGAAAATCGTAGTGCAGCTCCACCGGCGGCTCCGTGGTGGGAAAATAGGGCTTGCGCTCGATCATTTTGAGGTAGATCACGGTGTAGCCCGCCGCGCGATCCAGCGCCGCCATCGGCACAACGATGCGATGCACACGCACCGATGAGCGCATAATTCCGTTGGATTCATCGTAGTAGGTTTCGTCGCCCACGCGCACGGCCATCAGCATATCGCTGTGCACAGGCACCATAATATGGTATTCATCGTGTACGGCACACACCGCCGGATGGCACACCAGTTCCGGATCCAAAGCGATCGTTTTCATTTTTTGATTTCTCCTTAAATATACCGTATTTTATTTATTGCATCGGCGCTTCCTGAAGCCGGTCGCAGATTTCGCGGATATTGGAAAAAACGAACTCCGGCTTGTCGGCCGATTCGGCCAGAATTTGCGGCGTGGTTTCGCCGCTGAGCACCAGCGCGGTGCTCACGCCCGCATGCAGCCCGCTCGCAATGTCGGTGTAGATGCGGTCGCCGATCACCACCGTGTCCGCCGGTGCAAAGCCGGTGCGCGCCATCGCCAAGCGGATCATCTCCGGCTCGGGCTTGCCGATGAACTTGGGGCTTCGGCCGGTTGCATTGCGCAGCATCACGGCCACCGATCCGCAGTCGGGCACTGCGCCGAACTCCGTGGGGCACACCCAGTCCGGGTTTGTGGCGATATAGGGCATATCGCTGCCCGTGAGCAGGCGGCAGGCGTCCTCGAGCTTGCCAAAGGTCAGCTCGGTGTCAAAGCCCATGACCAACCCGGTGATGCCGGGCTCGAGCCGGTCGGTGATGTGCAGCCCGCGGCGGCGCAGCTCGTCCTTGAGCGAGTGCGTGCCGAGCACATAGAGTTTGTCCGTGGCATGGTGCGCAAGCAGATAATCGCCGGTGGCCTGCGACGATGTGAGAAAATCGTCCTCCGACGCCGAAATGCCCAGTGACGCAAGCTTGCGCACATAATCCGCAACGCTTTTGGACGAATTATTCGTCACAAACACCGCACGGCCGCCCCGACGGCGCACCTCGCGGAGAAAATCGACGGTACCGTCAAACAGCTGATTTCCCAAATAGAGCGTGCCATCCATATCGAGCAGAAACAATTTTTTTGCGGCAATGGGATGCATGGTTTGATCTTTCCTTTCTGTTTTTCATTATTCGTCCCAAAGCGGACGCTTGCCGGTGGAAACGGCCGCCGCACCGGCGCGCAGCGCGGCGAGAATTTCCTCCTTGCTGTCGATCAGCCCGCCCGCAATCACCGGAATGGGACAGCGGGCACGAAAACGTTCCACGATTTTGGGCGCGATGCCGGGCATCAGCTCCACCAGATCGGGCGCAGCCGCGCGAATTGCCTCCTGCGCCGTGACCATGGAATGGGAATCCACCATAAAAAAGCGCTGCACGGCGCACAGGCCCGATTCCTTGGCCAACCGGATGAGCCCGCTGCGCGTAGAAATGAGGCCGTCGGCGCCGAGCCGGTGCAAAAAGCGCACCCCGGCCGGGTCTTTGCCCAGCCCCTCGGCCAAATCGATATGCACCAAAATGACCTTGCCGCACGCGTGCGCCTTCGCAATGTATTCCGGCAGCGACAGAATGTTTGCATTCAGCCAAAAAATCACCTGCGGCGATGCGCTGAGCGCGGCGCTGAATTCCGCGTCCGACTGCGCCGCCGCAATCACCGGCGCCTCCGCCAGCAGTTCCAAAATATCCATGCGTTTTATCCTCCCCGAAAAAAAGAAAAACAGAACACCCCAACCAAAGCACATGCCCTGTTGTTGTTCTGCTCCATTCTCGCCCATTATCATACCACGACTGCACGCCGATTGTCAAGCCCCCGTGCGAAAAAGCTGCGCAGATGTTTTTCCGGTCAAAAACAATTTGTTCACATAAAAGTATTTTCTTTCTTGTGCTTTTGATGTATAATTACATTAAAATCATCTCAAAAATCGGAAGGACGATCACATATGGAAGATCAGGTTCGTTTATTCGCGGAAAAACTGGAAGCCAACATGCGCCGCGCAATCATCGGAAAAGACGATATTTTGCGCAAGGTGATTTTGTGTGTGCTGTGCAACGGCCACATTCTGCTCGAGGACCTGCCTGGCACCGGCAAAACAACGCTCGCCCGGGCGCTGGCGCAGTCGATCGATTGCAGCTTTCGCCGCATTCAGTTCACCCCCGACCTGCTGCCCTCCGACCTGACGGGCATTCACTTTTTTGACCGAAAGGAAAACGACTTTGTGTTCAAGCCCGGCCCGGTGTTCACGCACATTCTGTTGGGCGACGAGATCAATCGCGCCACCCCGCGCACGCAGTCGAGCCTGCTCGAATGCATGGAAGAGCGCCAAGTGACGGTGGACGGCGAAACGCGCGCGCTCAAACGGCCGTTTTTTGTGATCGCAACGCAAAACCCGGTGGAAATTCAGGGCACATTTCCGCTGCCGGAGGCGCAGCTCGACCGATTCTTTATGCGGCTGAGCATGGGCTACCCGGATCGGGAATTTGAGGCCGCTATGCTCGCGGAAAAACAGACACACAATCCGCTCGACACCCTGCCCGGCGTGGTGAAGCGCGAAGAAGTGCTGGCGGCGCAGGACCGGGTGCGCGCGATTCGCGTGAGCGATGCGGTGCGCGGCTATATTGTCGATTTGGTGCGCGCCACGCGCGCCGATCCGCAGATTCGCATGGGCGTGAGCCCGCGCGGATCGCTCGCGCTGATGCGCGGCGCGCAGGGCGCAGCGGCCATGGCCGGCCGCGACTTTGTGCTGCCGGACGATGTGAAGGCCGTTTGCACCGACATTCTGGCGCACCGGATCATTTGCCGCGGCCGCAGCTTAACGCAGGGCAACGCGCTGGCCGAAGCGTGCATTGCGCGCATTCTGGGCGAAGTGCGCGCCCCGGTGGAATAACGGAGGCGCCGGATGGAAC
>CAKUME010000131.1 GCA_934667575.1 uncultured Eubacteriales bacterium
ACATTATATATGCCGTAAATTCGGGGGGGGGGGACGCACCATGAAATTTTTCTTCGCCTATCTGCGCACGCAGCGCCGTGGACTGCTGCAATTCACGCTGAGCTGCGCGGTGTTTGCCGCGGTGTTTTGGGCCTATCGGCTGCCGCCGGGCGCGGTGTGGTATCCGGCGCTGCTGTGCGCGGCCATCGCGGCGGGCTTTTTGTTCGTCGATTTTCGGCGGGTGCGGCGGGTGCATCAAACGCTTGCGCAGGCGCTGCGGCCCAACGTGCCGGGCACGCCCGAGCTGCCCGAGGCCCGGTCGATTCCGGAGCAGGACTATCAGGCGCTGGTGCGGCTGCGCTGCGCCGAGCAGCAGCAGCGCGAGGGCGAGCTGGACGCGCGCTACGACGATATGATCGAATATTACACCGTGTGGGCGCACCAGATCAAAACGCCCATTGCGGCGATGCAGCTGGCGCTGCAAAACGAAGACACCCCGCTGAGCCGCCGCCTGACCGGCGACCTGGGGCGCATTGAGCAGTATGTGGAAATGGTGCTCGCATTTTTGCGGCTGGGGTCAAAATCCACCGACTATGTGCTGCGGCCGTGCGACATCGACGCGCTGGTGCGGCAGGCGGTGCGGCGGTTTGCGGGGGAGTTCATCGGCCGCAGAATCCGCCTTTGCTTTGACCCCACCGGCGGCCAAACCACCGTGACCGACGAAAAGTGGCTGCGCTTTGTGGTGGAGCAGGTGATCTCGAACGCGCTCAAATACACGCGCCCCGGCGGCTCGGTGCACATTTTTGCGGCGGACGGCGCGCTCTGCATTGCCGACTCCGGCATCGGCATCGACCCGGCCGACCTGCCGCGCATTTTTGAAAAAGGCTACACCGGCTGCAACGGCCGCGTGGGCGCGCAAAAGTCCACCGGCATTGGGCTTTATCTTTGCAAGCGGGTCTGCACGCGGCTCGGGCATTCCATTTGCGCCGAGTCGGCGCCGGGGCAGGGCACCTGCATCCGCATCGGGCTGACGCGCACGCCCGTGAACGCGGAGTAGGCCGCACCGCGCGGGATTCGATTGTGACATCACTGTAAGTTTTGCCGCCCCAACTGTAAGATGATTCGATGGCGCGCCGCGCACGATCGGCGTATAATCATAGTCAGAAACTTTGAATGGAGGCTCTGCAACATGAGTATGCTGGAAGTAAACGGCCTGCGCAAGGTCTACACCACGCGCTTTGGCGGAAATCCCGTGGAAGCGCTGAAAAATGTGAATTTTACGGTGGAGCAGGGGGAATATGTCGCGATCATGGGGGAGTCCGGTTCGGGCAAAACCACGCTGCTGAATCTGCTCGCCGCGCTCGATCGCCCCACCGCGGGCACGGTGCTGCTCGACGGCAAAAACCTTTCCGCCGTGCGCGACCGCGACGCCGCCGCGTTTCGCCGCGATCATCTGGGGTTTGTGTTTCAGGATTTTAACCTGCTCGACACCTTTTCGCTCGAAGACAATATTTTTCTGCCGCTGGTGCTCGCGGGGCAGCCCTACGCCGAAATGCGCCGCCGCCTGACGCCGATCGCGCAGCAGCTGGGCATTGGCGCGCTGCTCAAAAAATACCCCTATGAGGTGTCGGGCGGCCAAAAGCAGCGGGCGGCCGTGGCGCGCGCGCTCATCACCCGGCCGCGCCTGATTTTGGCCGACGAGCCCACCGGCGCGCTCGATTCCCGCGCCACCGACGAGCTGCTCCGCTTGTTTGGCGAGATCAATCGCGGCGGGCAGACCATTCTCATGGTCACGCACTCGGTCAAGGCCGCCAGCCGCGCGGGGCGCGTGCTCTTCATCAAGGACGGCGAGGTGTTCCATCAGCTTTATCGCGGCGACCGCTCCGACGAAGCCTTTTACACCCAGATTTCCGACACGCTCACGGTGCTCGCGACGGGCGGTGATGCGCAATGAAGCTCGGCTTCTACCCGAACCTCGCGCGTAGCGGCATGCGCAGCAACCGGCGGCTCTATCTGCCGTATCTGCTGGCGTGCACCGGCATGGTGCTGCTGCAATATCTGTTGTGCAGCCTTTCGGACGCGCGCTGGGTGGCGCAGCTGCCGACCGGCGCGGCCGTGGTGTCCATTTTGCAGTTCGGCAAGGTGATCATCGCGTTGTTTGCGGTGATTTTTCTCTTCTACTCCAGCTCGTTTCTTGCGCGGCGGCGCAAAAAGGAATTTGGCCTGTATAACGTGCTCGGCATGGGCAAGCGCCACATCGCGCGCATTCTGGCGTGGGAAACGCTGTTCACCGCGCTGATCTCGATGGCGGCGGGCATTGCCGGCGGCATGCTGGTTTCCAAGCTCGCCGAGGTGCTGCTGGCGCGCATTGTGGGCGGCAGCGCGGACTATGCGTTTTCGTTTTCGCTTTCGGGCGTGATCTACACCGTGGTGTTGTTCGCGGTCATTTTTGCGCTGATTTTTCTCAACACCATGCGCAGCGTGCACGCCGCGAACCCCATTGCGCTGCTGCACAGCGAAGCGGTGGGCGAAAAGCCGCCGCGCGCGCAGTGGCTGCTCTGCCTGATCGGGCTGGCGCTGCTGGGCGGCGCCTACTACATGGCCGTGACCATTCGCAGCCCGTCGGGCGCGATCAACCTGTTCTTTTGGGCCGTGCTCATGGTCATTGCGGCTACCTATCTGCTGTTCATCTGCGGCTCGGTCACGCTCTGCCGCGCGCTTCAGCACAACAAAAAATATTATTACAACCCGCGTCACTTTGTGTCGCTCTCGTCCATGGTGTACCGCATGAAGCGCAACGGCGCGGGGCTGGCGTCCATCTGCATTCTCGTCACCATGGTGCTCGTCACGCTGTCGGCCACCGGCAGCCTGTATCTGGGCTCCGAAAGCGCGCTGAAGGCCCGCTATCCGCGCGAGATCAACGTCAGCTTTTCGGCCCAAACGCCCATTTCGGACGCGCAGTGGGCGCAGCTGCGCGGCGCGGTGGATTCGGCGGCCAACGGCGCGCAAACAAATGCCTATGGCTACCGCAACGCGACCGCGACCGGCTCCGTGAACCATGGGGTGGTGTCGTTTCTCGAGAGCTACACCGCCTCCGCGAAGTCGTTCTATTTTATTCCCGTTTCGGATTATAATCGCACCGCCGACGCCAATGAGACGCTGGCCGACGGCGAAACGCTGCTTTACGGCAAAAGCTCATGGCCGGGCGACACGCTCACGCTCAGCGGCGGCCGCAGCTACCGCATTGTTGCGCGCATTGCTGCGCCGATTCCCAACGGGCTTGCGGCGGTGACCACCATGCCGTCCTACTTTTTTGTGGTGCCGGACGACGACCCCGTGCTCGCCGACGACGCGTGTGCGTTCGGCGCGTTGATGGGCTTCGACTTGGCCGCGAACGGCGGCACGGCGGACAACGCCGCACGCGAAGCGCTCTGCACGCGCATTTCCGACGCGCTCGCGCCCTACGCCTCCACCGACTATCACGCGGCGCTCCGCATGGAGCTGGAGGACCGCGCAAGCAATCGCACGGAGTTTTTCGGACTCTATGGCAGTCTGTTTTTCCTCGGCGCGATGCTGAGCGTTGCGTTCCTGCTCGGCGCGGTGCTGATCATCTACTACAAGCAGGTGGTGGAGGGCTACGAGGATCAATCGCGGTTCGAGATCATGCAAAAGGTGGGCATGACCCCGCGCGACATTCGCCGCAGCGTGAACGCCCAGCTGCTCACGGTGTTCTTTTTGCCGCTGCTGGGCGCGGCGGTGCACCTGGGCTTCGCATTCCCGCTGATGCGCCAGCTGCTGATCGGCTTTGGGCTCAACGATCTGCCGCTTTTTGCGGCCGTGACCGCCGGCTGCTTCCTGCTGTTCGCGCTGGTGTATGTCGCGGTTTACCGCGCGACCTCCAATGCCTATTACCACATTGTGAGCGGCGCGCAGGGGAGACGCAAAGAATAATCCGCGCCCGCCCGGCGCACAGCAAACGCGGCCGCTCCGGCATGGGGCGGCCGCGCTGCGTGTTTTCAAGGGAACGGCGTCCGGTTCCGGGGGCGCACGGTTCCCAATCCGGGCGGGCGGAGCCGATCGCGCTGCCGCAGGCAAAGCTCCGGCACTCCATACACCTCATACCCCTGCCGCCAAAGGGCACGCCCACACCATGAACCAAAACAAAAAACCGGCGGGCTGCGCCTCCGATTGCTCGGGGGGGCGGCCCGCCGTTGATTTCCGGCCGGAATTTTCAGTGTTTGTTCGGAATGTGACGCTTATTTCGTGCTGCTGAAGCGGGTGTAAGCATCCTGATACACCTTGTTCAGATCGTCATCATGCAGCGACTTCACCGTATCCACATACTTCTTCCACACCGCATCGTCGTTAATGTCCATGCCTTCGGTATCGGTGATGAACTGCGCGCGGGACTGGCTGATGTAGTTATCATATTCGGTCGAGTAGCTGTCGAGCGTATCCTGCTCTTCATCGGTGAAGGTGAGCCAGCCGGTGTGCAGGATCTTGCCGG
>CAKUME010000132.1 GCA_934667575.1 uncultured Eubacteriales bacterium
GACGTCATCCGGGCCGGTGTACTGAGGAGCCAGCGTGGGCGTGCCGTCGGCGTTTTTGCCCGTGACGATGTCGCCGTAGCGCGTTTCGCCCGCGGCGCGGTTCTGGCGGTATTCGTCGGCGTGGGCAATGGCCGCCGCGCCGGTGCAGAAGCGTGCCGCACCGGCATACTGCGCGTCGGGATCCAGCAGCAGCTTCATCGATTCCACATAGGTCTGCGCCGTGATGGGGGTGCCGTCCTCCCAGCAGGCGGCGGGGTTGAGCGCGATCTTCCACACCACACCGGCGCTACCCGTGCACCCGAATTGCTGCATGCGGCTTTGGGCGCGCGCGGTCACATCCTCAATGGATTCCGCCATTTCAAACACCCATTTGGCGCCGCCGGTGGTCGGGTCGTGCGCCGCGTCCACCAAGCCGATCTCGGTGTAGGCCGCAATATACCGATCCTCCGGCGTGCTGCGCGTGAACGGGCTCCAGCACTGCGGCGCGGCGGTTAAATATTCGTTGAGCGTGTAGGTGGGCGCGGCGGCGGGCCGAGCGCACCCGCTCAGCCCGCACAGCAGCGCGGCAGACAGAATCAGCGCGCACCCGCGCCGGATGATTTTGCGAAGCAATCGAAGATCCCCTTTCCGGTTTTCGCGCGGCGGGCCGTCAGTTTAATTTCTTGGGCATCCAAATCGGATTGGTCCAGGCCTGACGCCCTTCGTGGTCTACCACCACCGCGCGCACATAGCGATATCGGTCAGACAGTTTCACGACCGTGTGGGTGAGCGGGCCGTCCTGCTCGTGCACCACCTGCGTGGGCACGCAGTCGGCATGAAAACGCACCTTGCTGCACGGCGACGAGATCACATGCGCCTCGCCTCGTTTCACATAAAAATCATAAATGGTCGGCCCGCAGGAGGAATAGAACTGGCCCGCCGCGAGCGCCTCCAAAATGGACGCCACATTTTTTTTCGCGTTCACCATCACCCAGCCGTGGCAGTGCTGCTCCATGAGGTGGCCGTCGTCCACCGCCACGCCGTTGATGTGCACGCCCTGGCCGAGCAGCTCATCCCAATAGGCCGCATCGTCGTCCATTTCGTTTTCCATCACGCAGCCGGAGTTCCACACCTCCATGGCAAAGTGGCCCTTCATTTTGTCGAACATCCGCGCGGGCGTGGCGCTCCACTCGGGATGGCAGTAGAACGTGAGCTGACGGTCGGCGTGGAATTTGTCGAGATAGGTCTGAAACCCGTCCTGGCTGACCGACGTGCCCGATTCCCAGCGCTGATCCTGCTTGTAGGGGTTGGTTTCGTCGTCCGGCCCGAGCACCACGGTGTGAAAATGGCGCCAGCCATACGGCTGCGGCAGCGGATTATCGAACTCCATGCCCGGCACGATGAGCACGCCGGTTTCGGGCGCAAAATTTTGATAGTTATAGATGCGGTGATCGGTGAGCGCGAGAAAATCGTAGTGATGCTCGGCGTGCAGGCGGATGACCTCCTCGGGGGTGCCGCGCCCGTCGGAGCGCGTGGTGTGGCAGTGCAGCCCGCCCTTGAGCATCGTGCTTCCATCCATAAAAGCAGCTTGATGAATGATCATTGGGAACAACGTCCTTTCTCTTTTTTCCGTTTGCCGCGCTTGCCGGGCCGGAACCGCGCCCCGGCCGGCAATGTGGAGCTAAAGCCATTGTAAAGCAATCGCCGCAAAAAGTCAAGGGAAAATCTTTGATTTGCGCGTTGTTATTTTTGCCCGAATGTATTATAATAGTAAGCGATTCCGCAAGTTTTTTTGCTCTGGAGGGTTTTCATGAAGCTACTCGTATTGGACGGCAACAGCATTATCAACCGCGCGTTTTACGGCATTAAGCTGCTCTCGACCCGGGCGGGCGTGTACACCAACGCGATTTACGGATTTATGACCATGTTTCAGCATTTGCTGGACGAAACGCACCCCGATGCGGTGGCGTGCGCGTTCGACCTCAAAGCGCCCACGTTTCGCCACAAGGCCTACGACGGCTACAAGGCGCAGCGCAAGGGCATGCCGGACGAGCTGGCGCAGCAGCTGCCGCTGGTGCAAAAGCTGCTGCGACTGCTGGGCTATCCGGTGGTCACCTGCGAAGGGTTTGAAGCGGACGACATTTTGGGCACGCTGGCACGCGGCTGCCGCGAATCGGGTTGGGAATGCGTGATCGCCACCGGCGACCGCGACAGTCTGCAGCTGGTGGGCAGCGGCGTGCAGGTGCGCATCACCGCCACCAAGGCCGGTCGGCCGGAGGTCACGCTTTATGACGAAGCCAAAATTCGGGCCGACTATGGGGTGACGCCGCCGGAGCTCATCGAGGTGAAGGCGCTGCAGGGCGACAGCTCGGACAACATTCCCGGCGTGGCGGGTGTGGGGCCAAAAACCGCGATCCAGCTCATTCAGCAATACCACAGCATCGACGCTATCTACGACCGGCTCGACACGCTGGAAATACGCGACACGCTGCGCCAAAAGCTGGCCGCCGGGCGCAAAAACGCCTATCTGAGCCGGATGCTGGGCACGATTTGCACCCATGCGCCGATCCCCTGCGACCCCGCGCACTACACCCGCGGCGCCGCCGATCTGCCCGAGGCCGTGCGGATGCTGCGCTCGCTCGAATGCCTGAAGCTAATCGACCGGCTGGGGCTGCGCGACACGGCGGAAGCGCCTGCCCCCGCCCCCGTTGGCGCGGTGTCGGACGAAATGGCGGTCACGGCGGAGCCGAACCTCGACGCGCTGCTGGCACGCATGCGCAAGGCGGGCCGCGCGCATGTGCTCGCCTGCTATGCGCCCGACGGCACGCTGGCGGGGCTCGTGGCCGCCGAAGGGGCGGTGCTGTCGGCGGCAAACGCGGCGCAGCCGGAATTTTGGCCCTTTTGCCGGGCGCTTTTTTGCGGCGACGGGCCGGAGCTGATCACGCACGACTGCAAACCGCTGCTTGCGGCGCTCATCCGCGCCGGGCTCGACCCGGCCGCGCGCTTTTTTGACACCGCCATTGCCGCCTATCTGCTCAACCCCTCGGCGGCGGGCTACGACCTGCTGCGGCTGGCGGATCAATACGGCATTGCGGCGGCGGCGCCGGAGTGCGCGGGCGTGCCGCACGACCTGCTGCGCGGGGCGGCGGCGCTGCCGGATCTGGCGCAGCGGCTGCGCGCCGAAATTGACGAAAACGGGCAGTCGAAGCTGCTGCAGGAAATTGAACTGCCGCTCGCACGCGTGCTGGCCGAAATGGAGCTGGCGGGCGTGGCGGTGGACTGCGCCGGCATTGCGGAATACGGCAAGGTGCTGCAATTGCAGGCGGACATGCTGCAAAACCGCATTTGGGCGCAGGTGGGCTACGAATTCAACATTCTGTCGCCCAAGCAGCTCGGCACGGCGCTGTTTGAAAAGCTGATGCTGCCGGGCGGCAAAAAAACCAAAACCGGCTACTCCACCAACGCCGACGTGCTCGAGGATCTGCAGGAGGAGTTCCCGGTGGTGCGCGACGTGCTCGACTATCGCACGCTCACCAAGCTCAAATCGACCTATTGCGACGGGCTGACCAAGGTGGTGGCGCCGGACGGGCGGATTCATTCCAATTTTAACCAAATGGAAACGCGCACCGGGCGCATCAGCTCCACCGAACCCAATTTGCAGAATATTCCCACCCGCACCGACGTGGGGCGCGAGCTGCGGCGGTTTTTCCGCGCGGCCGAGGGCTGCACGCTGGTGGACGCGGACTATTCGCAGATCGAGCTGCGGGTGCTCGCGCACGCGGCGCAGGACACCGCGATGATCGAGGCGTTCCGCAACAATGAGGACATTCACCGCATCACCGCCTCGCAGGTGTTTCATCTGCCGCCGGATATGGTCACGCCCCTGTTGCGCAGCCGGGCAAAAGCGGTAAATTTTGGAATTGTATATGGTATCGGCGCGTTTTCGCTCGCAAAGGACATTCATGTGTCGCGCGCCGAGGCCGCCCGCTATATTCACGATTATCTCGCGCACTACACCGGCGTGGATCAATACATGGCGCGGGTGGTGGCGCAGGCCAAGGAGCGCGGCTACGCGGAGGATCTGTTTGGGCGGCGGCGCTATCTGCCCGAGCTCACGTCGTCCAATTTTAACCTGCGCAGCTTTGGCGAGCGCGTGGCGCGCAACATGCCCATTCAGGGCGCGGCGGCGGATATTATCAAAATTGCGATGATCCGCGTGCGCGACCGGCTGCGCCGCGAGGGCATGGCTGCGCGGCTCATCCTGCAGGTGCACGACGAACTAATCGTGGAAGCGCCCACCGACGAAGCGGTGCGCGCGGCCGACATTCTGCGCGACGAGATGGAGCACGCCGCGTCGCTCGCCGTGCCGCTCACGGTGGATGTGCACACCGGCGACACCTGGTACGACGCAAAGGGCTGACCCTCAACGGCGCGTTTTGCATTTGCGCGGGTTTCATCGGATAAAATTCCCCCCGGCGGCGCATAATAAAGC
>CAKUME010000133.1 GCA_934667575.1 uncultured Eubacteriales bacterium
GTCATCACCAGCACGAGCGGAACCGACAGATACAGCGGCAGCGACGCCGAAGCGTAAACCATCATGAGCCCCGCCACCATAAAAATATCGCCGTGCGCAAAGTTAATCAGACGCAAAATGCCGTAAACCATGGTATAGCCGATCGCAATCAGTGCGTATTGGCCGCCGATCGAAATACCTGCCAAGATATAGTCCATAATATCACCACGTCAAACGCGAAGCCGGTGGATTTCGGCCGATGGGAAAGCGCCGAATGCTTCACGCGTTATGCTCCGCCGGTTCGCGCCGACGGGGGAAAAACAGGCCTGCCAAAGACCGTGCACACCCCTGCGCACAGCCTTTGGCAGCAGACAACGCAAATCGCAAAAGCGGACACCGCCGAAGCAAAATCGGCAGCGTCCGCAGGCAGGGCAAAATTACACGCCTTGCTCCTTCACGAAGACCCACTCGCCGGTTTTGGTGTCGGCCGCTTTAATGTAGGCCACCTTGCGGTCGGCATCGCCGTTTGTGGAGTCAAATTTAATTTCGCCGGTCACGCCCTGATAGTCCACGTTCCACAGCGCCTTCATAATGTCGGCCGGTTTGGTGGACTTGGCGAGCTTGGCGGCCTCGAGCGCCACATAGTAGGCGTCGCAGCCCATGGCCGACACCGCCGAAACAATGTCGTTGCCGCCGTTGTTGGTCAGGTTGTTCGCGTTGGAATTGAGCCACTTTTTGAAGCCTTCATCAAATTCCTTGTTGCCGCCCTCCTGATAGAAGGTGGTGATGTTGATCTCCACGTTTTTGCCCTTGGCCGCATCCAAAATCACGTTGCTGTCCCAGGTGTCGCCCGCATAGAGCGGAACGCCCACGTTCTGGGTGGCCGCTGCCTCAATGATCAGCTGCGCATACGAGATCGAGGTGGGCGCGAAGATCGCCTGCGCGCCGGACTTTTTCGCATTGGTCACATAGGAGGTGAAGTCGGACTGATTGGTGGGGAAGTTTTCGGCGATCACCGTGCCGCCGAGCTTTTCAAACGCGGTCTTAAAGCTGCTGGTCAGGCCCAGGTCATAGGCGTTGCCGAGCTCCGCGAGGGTGTAAACGGTGGTAATGCCCTGTTCCCACGCATAGTTTGCGAGCACTGCGCCCTGGAACGGGTCGAGGAAGCAAATGCGGAAGTAGTGCTGGTTGCCCTCGGTCACCTGGGTGTTGGTGCAGGTGATGCCAATGGCGGGAATGCCGGCCTCCTTAAAGGTAGGCGACGCTGCGATCGACACCGACGAGCCGTAGGAACCCACCACCACGGACACGCCCTTGTTCACGAGCTCCGCAGCCGCGGTCACGGCCTTATCGTCGGCCGACTGGTTATCCACTTCCACCAGCTCCACCTTATAGGTTTCGCCGTTGATCTCCACGGTGGGGGTCACGCTGTTGGCGTATTTCACACCGAGCGATTCCTGCTTGCCGCCTGCACCGTTGGCGCCGGACGCCGGTTCAAACACGCCGATCTTGAGCACCTTTTCGCTGCTGCTGCCGCCGCCGCACCCGACAAAGCAGGTAGAAAGCATGGCAATTGCAAGCACGAATGCAAGAAATTTCTTCATAGTTTCATTCCTCCGATCAAAAATCAGCTTCGAGCGTCCGCACTGCATGCAAATTGCAACATTACTCGCCGAAACCTTCAATTTTCCTTGATTATACCCTCAAAATACGCATTTGTCAACCAAAAGATGCATAAAAAAACGGTCGTTTTCCCATTTTCTGCTTTATCAACAAAAACAGGGGATGACTCGCGGCGCAGTATGGGCAAATTTGTTTCCTCTACGGGAACGGATGTGCACAGCACAAAGACACTTAGGGACGAAATACATCGTGCGCGGACAGGGGGAAATACCCGGAGAAAAACGGATTTTTGCAGCATAGGGCATTGAAAAAATTCCGAAACAACGCCATCGACACGGTTGCCGTTCTCGCCAACGAGCGGGTGATGTGCCCATGCGCCCCGTTCTCCCAAAAAAGTTTTTATACGGACATTAACGTGTCCCTGTGGTATGATATAATAAAATCAAATTTAAAAAGGCCACAAATTCCGAGATTCCTACGCAAATCGACGGCATTTTGCGCATCTGCGATGGCAATTCTGGCCTGCATTATGCGGCGAAAATTGTCATTTATAGATCTACTTTGTTGCAGAACGTATTGATTGAGTTGGAAAAGTGGAGTATAATGTAAATAGAGGGTGTTTGTGGAGGTGCGCACATGGAAAAGAACGAACGATGTTTGGCGATATTCCTGCGAGGAATCCGTGGCGAAAAAATCACGATTGCGGGACTGGCAAACGAGTACGGCGTGTCGGCCAAAAGCATTTCCAGAGACATCAGCGAAATTCGCTGCTTTCTGGCCGAAAATCGAGACCTGACTGGGCATACCGAGCTGGTGTATAGCCGGGAGGACAAGTGCTACCGGCTGCAAATTGATGATTTTTTGCGGGACAGCGAAACGCTTGCCGTCATTAAAGTGTTGATTGGCAGCCGCGCGTTCAGCAAACCGGAGCTGCTACGGATTGTCGCCAAGCTGCGGCGCTTCACCTCCGCCAAAGATCAAATACTGTTGGATAGCCTCATCGCGAAAGAAAAATATCACTACTGCGAAGTGAAGCACGATTGCGCAGATGGTGTGATCGATGTGCTGTGGAAGCTTGCGGGGGACATCCGCACCCGCACCGAGATCACGGTGACGTATTATAAAATGAACCGGGACAAAGTTACCCGCACCATCCACCCGGTGTCAATTTTGTTTAGCGAATATTACTTTTACTTGGTCGCGTACAAAGCGGAAGACGAGGGGTATTGCCCGGTGTATTTCCGCGTGGATCGAATCACATCCGTGGTGGAGCACCGCACCAAGTTCAAGCTGCCGAACGGCGTAGACTTTGACGAAGGCGCGCTGCGCAAAAAGATTCAGTTCATGGTCCCCGGCAAATGCCGCACTATCCGGTTCGAATTCAGCGGGCCGTCTTTGCAGGCGGTGCTGGATCGGCTGCCGACGGCCGTAGTGCTGGATATCAGCGGCGGACGCGCGCTGATCGAAGCAGAGGTATACGGCGACGGCATTATTATGTATTTACTTTCGCAGAAAAGCTGGGTAAAGGTCATTGCGCCCGACGATTTTGTGGCGGAGTACAAAGCAGAGCTGCACAAAATGATCGAGCTGTATGAATAAATTATTTTCACAGGAGGGTTTACCATGAGAAATACCGTTGAAAGCGGCGAAGAAATGCGATTTGAAAACGAGGAAATCCATTTCAAAAACGCGTTGACCATTGAGGGCAGTGCGATTTACGAAAACTGCAAAATCTTTTGCTACGAGGACGGCAGCACCGCCGCCATTGAGCTGGCAGAGGATGGGGAGCTGACGTTCCGGGAATGTGAGATTACGTTTTGCGGGGCGAATGGAGATGATGAATATTTTATCAGCATTGACGATGGATCGCTGAAAATGGAGCACTGCAAACTGTACAATCTTTATCGATTTGTCCAGGGGAATTATTCGGAGCTTTATGTATCTGACTGCGAATTTTTGAACAGTGTACAATACGTTTTCGCAACGGATACCGACGAAACAGCACAGATTGAAAACTGCCGTTTTCTGTCCCGGGAGATGCCGGACTTTGTCGGGGAGAAAGAGAACATCGAGCAGGAGGCGTCCAATCCATTTTCTTCAGCGCGTCGTTTCGGATTGTTCACTGGTGGCGTGTGTGGCGTGATCGCTGGCGCGGCCCTTAGGCACACTTCCGATTATTCACCGCTTTTGGAGGGGGCGTTTGAAATGGACGATTGCACGTTTGAATTTGATGCAGATATGAAACGGTATGCCATTGAGTATCTTTCGGACGTTTCCTGCACCGTTTCGGATTGTACCTTCGTAAATGACCGTGCGGTTCCGGCACATTATCTGGATGGGAACGATATTACATGCATGCATTGCGGGTTTGAGGTGTAAAGGAGAACGACATGGGCATTCCTTTTATCAAAGATCCCGACAGCGCAGCACTGCTGTGCAAAGACAAATGTGACAAATTGTTCAAGCAGCCGAAAGGGCTTGTGGTCTGCAAATTGCAGACGGCAAGCCCTTTCACTTTGCCTGGATGCAGTGGATTGCTGTAATCATCCAAACACGCAATGGGCTCCTGCGTGGCGACAGCCGTGCCATTCATCGTAGTTTTCCGGATCGGTGTGGAACGTCTGGATGCAGAACAAATACGCACCGAAATTTTCACCGGTACGGGTAAAGTATGTGTGTGACCGGTGTTTTGAAAATGGCACCCGGTTCGGCTGAGTCGCCCTTGTCTCAGGTGCCGGTGCCGAAGATCATGTCGGCTTGCTCCGCACGGGGGAAGCCGTATCGTTC
>CAKUME010000134.1 GCA_934667575.1 uncultured Eubacteriales bacterium
GTTTCACACCGGGGTGGACGCGCAGGAGTTCCCGCAGGTGCATGATTTTTACGAATTTTCGATGACGGTGAGCGGCCGAATGGCGCTCACCGAAAACGGCAGCACCCGCACGCTGCCCGCCGGTTCGCTGGTGCTGCTGCGCCCCGGCGACGTGCACACGCGCCGCGACCTGGGCGGCTGCCGCTATATCAATCTGGCGTTTCCGGCGCGCACGGTGGCCGAGGCATTTGCGTTTTTGGGGCAGGAGGAAGCGCTGCGCCGGCTGCGCGGCGGGCCCCATGCGCCGTGCGTGCACCTTTCGCCGGGCGAGGCGGTGCTGCTGCAAAGCCGCATGGAGCGGCTGGCACTGGTGCCCGGCGGCGACGACGGCGCCGTGCGCGCGATGATGCGCGTGCTGCTGGTGGACTGCCTGTCGGCGTGGTTTATTCCGTTGGTGCGCGAGCCGGAGCGCGCCGCGTGTCCGCTTTGGCTGCGCCAGCTGCTGCCCATGCTCGAGGACCCGGCCAACCGCGCGCAGGGCATGCGGTTTTTGGTGCAGCAGAGCGGCCGCAGCACCGAATCGCTCTGCCACAGCTTTCGCCGCTATTTGGGCGTGACGCCCAACGCCTACCTCAACGCCCTGCGGCTGCATTACGCCGCGAACATGCTGCGCCACAGCGACCGCGCCGTTTTGGACATTGCGTATGAAGCGGGCTTTCGCAGCGAAAGCGCGTTTTATGCGCACTTCACGCGGGAATACGGCATGTCGCCCCGCGCCTATCGCCGGGGCGGCGCATAACCATCAGCGGCAGCCATCTCCAAACGGCGCCGTGCATGCCGCCTCACCAATTAAGCTTCGTGCTTCGGAAACAGAAACTGCCGGGCGATTTTTCCGGCGTCCGTGTTTTTCAAAAAGACCGCGTTAAACTCGTGAACGCCCGTGAGCGGCGGGCAGCGAAAATGCCCGATGTCCGCCTCTTTTTTCACAACGGCTTCATACAGAAAGCTGATTCCGTATCCGCCGCGCACCAGCTCCTTGATGATTTCAAACGAGCTGATGCAAAGCAGGCTCGAAAATGCGTCAACGGTATATCCGCTGTTTTGCAGCTCGCGCTCCAATATTTTTCGGGTTCCGGAGCCGTTTTCGCGCAGAATGATGCGCTCGTGCAGCAGCTGCGGAATGTGCACCTCGGCGCCCGCAAAAGGATGGTTTTGCGCGCAGATGCCGATATACGGCTCATTTTGAAACAGTATCCAGTCATAGTGCTGCTTGTCGAACAATCCCTCCAGCACCGCAAAATCCAGCTCGCCCCGGTTCAGCAGCGCCAGCAAATGCGCCGTGTTATCCACAAGGTATTCGATTTGATTGCCCGGCGTGTTCAAAAATCTTTGAATATACGGCAGAAGCACATATTCGCCGATGGACTTGGTTGCGCCGATGCGCAGTGTCCTTTTTGGCCGCTCATGCAGCTTTTCGACGAGCGCAGCATCGTTGTACCGAAGCGACTGAGCATACTGCTCCAAAATTTCGCCCTGCTTGGTTTGATGCAGGCGCCGGTTGGCGTAGGAAAACAATGTTACGCCGTACTGACTTTCCAGCGATTGAATATGCTTGCTGACCGCAGGCTGCGACAGGTTTAACCGTTCGGCCGCGCGGCCGTAATGCATGGTGCCGCAAAGCGTTAAAAAAGATTCCAGACGCGGATCCATCTGTGCTCCCTTCGTTGATAACAAAATGGAATTAAAATATAACTTATTATGTCTTTATATTATCATAAAAGGCAGATAAAATAAATAGGAAATCATAAAAAAGAAAGAAGATTCAAAACACATGAAAAAATTCGCCGCGCTCATTCCGGGCGCCCTGCTGGCATTGGCGGTTGCTGCCGTGGCAAAGCTGCTGGAAACGCTGGAAAACGCCGCCGGGCTGCACATCATTGGCGCATCGGTCATCGCGTTGTTTATCGGTATGGCCATCCATGCATTTTGGAAGCCCACCCCCATCACGCTGCCCGGCATTCGGTTTACATCCAAAAAAATCTTGAAATTTGCCATCATTCTGCTCGGGGCGAGCCTGAATATCCGCACCGTGCTCACCGTGGGCAAGTTTTCGCTCACGGTGATGGCGTTCACATTGGCCACCTGCTTTGGCCTGGGCGCGCTGATCGGAAAGGCGCTGGGGTTGAACTGGAAAACCAGCAGCCTGATCAACGCCGGCACCGGCATTTGCGGCGGCTCCGCAATTGCGGCCATTGCGCCGGTGATTGAAGCCGATGATAGCGACATTGCCTACGGAATGTCGGCCACGTTTTTGTTCGACACGGTGATGATCGTGGTGTTTCCGCTTTTGGGGCGCTGGATGGGGCTGTCGGACGCGGCGTTCGGGCTTTGGGCCGGCACGGCCGTGAACGATACCTCGAGCGTGGTCGCCACCGGGTATGCGTTCAGCGAAGCTGCCGGAGATTTTGCCACCATGGTGAAGCTGACCCGAACGCTGTCGATCATTCCGGCCGTGCTGGTGTTTGCTGCGGTGAATCTGCACATCAAAAAGAAGCAGTGCGCCCAAACCGGCGGGGTCCGGGTGCGCATTCGGTCGATTTTTCCCTGGTTTATTCTCGGCTTTCTGGCCATGTCGGCGCTGACCAGCTTGGGCGTGCTGCCGGCTGCGCTGATTTCCGCACTGAAAACCGTCAGCAAATTCCTCATGGTGGCTGCGCTCGCGGCCATTGGCCTGAACACCGATTTTAAATCGCTGTGCCGCTCCGGTGCAAAGCCCATGCTTCACGGTTTTATCGTGTCGCTGCTGGTGGTGCTGGTGGCCATTGGGGTGGAATATGCGATCGGCATTGCGCCCTGCGGCACGCTGTGAACGGCGCCGGCGCACCATGCAAAAACCGACCGCCCCGGCGCGCAGAAACGTGCGCCGGAGCGGTCGGTGTGCTTTGTTTTGGAATCCGATTATAACAGATAGGTTCCGGCAGGTACGCGCTGGGTGCGGCCGTTGATCACCAGCTCGGCTTCCACCGGCGTGGTGATCTCGTAGCGCACGCGCTGGTCCTCGTAGCTCCACGCGGAGCTCACCCGGCCAAACGGCGTATCGACCACCGCGCGAAGCGCGCCGAGCCGCGCGTCCGGCCGCGGAGCAATGCGCACGCGCGCAAAACCCGGTTCGGCCGGGGTGATGCCGGCCGCTTCCTCAAACACCCAGCCCGCCACCGAGCCGTAGGCGTAGTGGTTGAACGAGTTCATGTCGGCCGACCAGAATGCGCCGTCTTCGCGCCGGCCGTCCCAGTGCTCCCAAACGGTGGTTGCGCCGTGGTTCACTGCATAGAGCCACGAGGGGAAAGCCTCTTGCAGCAGCAGCGTGTAGGCCACGTCGGCATGGCCGTTCTGCGACAGCGCATAGAGCAGATACGGCGTGCCCACAAAGCCGGTGGTCAGGCGGTCGCCGTTTTGGTGAACCATTTGCGCGAGCTGATCGGCCACCGCCTGCTTATCCGCGGCCAGATCAAAATAGACGGCCAGCGTGCATTCCGTTTGCGTGTGATAGGTGGGATAATGCGCGCGGAACGCGGTGCGGATCTGCGCCCGAAGCGCGTCGTAGGCGGCCACGTCGCGCCCCAGCGCATGACCGGCCTCGCACAGCAGCCCGGTGGAATAATAATAGAATGCCGACGCGATCAGATACCGATCCGACGCGCCCACATAGCTGCCCGCCTCGGCGTCCAGCCCCAGCCAGTCGCCGTAGTGCGTCTCTTTTTTGTACAGCCACAAGCCGGGCACCTCGGTGGTGGCGGTCATATAGTCCACCCAATGCCGCATCAGCTCAAACTGCGATTCCAGCAATGCGCGGTCGCCAAAATGGCGGTAGACCTGCCAAGGCCCCACCGTGGCCACATCCGCCCATGCCGCGCCCGCTTTGATCTCTTCGGCCACCGGGTTGTTCAGCACATCCGGCACCACCGCCGGCACCGCGCCGCTGGCGCGCTGATCGGCCGCCACATCGGCCAGCCACTTGGTGAAAAATTTTTTCGTGTCGAACTGATAGCTGGCGGTGTTGGCGAACACCTGCGCGTCGCCCGTCCAGCCCAGCCGTTCGTCGCGTTGGGGGCAGTCGGTGGGCACGTCCACAAAATTATCTTTTTGCCCCCAGACGATATTTTCGAACAGCCGGTTCAGCTTGGGCACCCCGCAGCAAAGCCAGCCGGTGCGGCGCATGGCCGACGAAACGGCAATGGCGGTGAATGCGTTCGGGTCGAGCGCGCCCGGCCAGCCCGCAACGCAAATGTAGCGGAAGCCGTAGAACGTGAGCGCGGGGCAGAAGGTCTGGGTGCCTTCGGTGCAGCGCAGCTTCATCGTGCTGCGCGCCGCGCGGTAGTTTTCGGTGTAAAAA
>CAKUME010000135.1 GCA_934667575.1 uncultured Eubacteriales bacterium
GTGTAGTGGTTGGGATCGTGCAGGCCGTGGGGGTTGGCAAAGTGGGTGTTGGTGCAGCCAATTTCCTGCGCGCGCCGGTTCATCATGTCCACAAACGCGCTGATGTTGCCGTTGCCCAGATAATCGGCGATCACCATGGCCGCATCGTTGCCCGATGGCACGAGCAGGCAGTAGAGCAGCTGCTCGGCGGTGAGCGTTTCGCCGCGGCGGATGCCGGACACCGAGGAGTTGGTGCCTGCGAGCAGGTCGAACACATAATCCGGCGCGGTCACGGTGGTTTCGGGCAGATTATGTACGTTTTCCATGAGCAGCAGCGCCACAATAATCTTCGTGACCGAGGCGGGCTCCATGCGGGTGTCGCCCTCCTTGGCGAACACGGTGTCGCCGGTGTCCAGGCTCACGAGCACCGCGCCCGCGGAGTGTAGCTCCAGCCCGGGGTCAAATTCCACCGCCGAAACGGTGAGCGGAGAAAGCAGCACCGCAGACACCAGAACGAGCGACAATAAAAATTTTGCGAATTTTTTCATGGAACTTTCTCCTTCAATGTGATATAATAGATTGAGTTCGGATGACGATTTACTTATTAGTATACCAGCTTCTCCGCAAAAGGGAAAGCCCTGCGGGCAAATTTTTTTCGGCGGAAGCGCACATTTTGCATTTTGGAAAGGTTCGGGCAGATACCATGATTTATGTAACGGGCGACACGCACGGCGACAAGCGCCGCTTTACCTCGCGCGCAGCCGCGCATCTGGGGCGCGGCGACACGCTGATCGTGCTGGGCGATTTCGGATTTATCTGGGACGGCAGCAAAGCCGAAAAAAAGCTGCTGACCTGGCTCGGCAAGCGCAAATATAAAATTTTGTTTTTGGACGGCAAATACGAAAACTACGATCTGCTCGCGCAATATCCGGTGTCGGAAGCATTCGGCGGGCAGGTGCAGCAGATCAGCGGCAACCTGTATCATTTGCTGCGCGGCGAGGTTTATACCATCGATGGGCAAACGGTGTTTGCGTTCGGCGGCGGCGACAGCGCCGAAAAAGCCATGCGCATGGAGCAGCACTGCTGGTGGCCGCAGGAGCTGCCCTCGGAGGAAGAAATGCACCGCGGGCTCCGCAATCTGGCGCAGCACGGCAACCGCGTGGATCTGATTTTGACGCACGAAGCGCCCTCGATGGCCAAATATCTCCGCAATGTGCGCGCCGACAGCCTCGACACGCTCACGGCGTTTTTTGACGAGATTGTGCACCACACCGAATACCGCTGCTGGTACTTTGGCAGCGTGCACCAAACGCGCTATTTGGCCAAAAAAACCATTGCGGTGTTCGACGAGATCCTGGCGGCCGACGGCACTCCGCCGGGTCATGCGCCCGCCGCACCCGCCGCGCCGCGCGGCCAGCATTTTAAGAGCGAATAACTGCGCGTTCCCGCATATTTCCGCCCACAGGCGGGCAATCTAACACCACCGTCCACATAAATCAGCAAAAAGGAGCTTGTGCACGGATGAAAAACTTTCCGCTGGGCTTTTGGCTTGGCGCAATCAAATGGTGTTGGAGGTATTGGATCGTGAGCAAAACCGTATCGAATGTGATGAAAGGCATCGGCGCCGGCATGGCGGCCGGCATCGCGGTAGGCGTGGTCAGCTCGGCCATCATGAGCGGCTCGCGCCGCGCGCGGAAGGGCGGCCACCGCGCGATGCGCGCCGTGGAGGATCTGCTGACCAACGTGTCGTATATGATGAAATAAACGCACACCATAAGCAAAGACCGGCGGTCCCGTGCAGGGGCCGCCGGTCTTTGCTGTGAAAAACGGTGAATTATTGCGCGCTGCATGCGAAAACGCCTTTTTTATTGCATGGGAAATGCAGAAAACACCGGATAAATGGTTTCGTTAAACCAGCCGTAGCCCAAGTCGAACTCCGGCAGCAGCTGGGCGCTCATTGCCGCACCCACTGCGCCCCACACCAGCACCAGCGCAAGCAGGATCAGCAGCACGAGCAGCACTGCCCGCCCGGCCGGACTGCGGTGCGGTTCCTCCGGCGCAAAGTCGGTCACCGCGGCCGCCGCGTCGGCGGGATTGGCGATCACCGGATGGGGAATGGCCGGGCGCGCCGGTGCATTTTCCGGCTCGTCCGCTGCGGGCGGGGCTTCCGGCGCAGGCGTGTCCGCCCCGTCCGCCGATTCGTCCGAGGATGCGGCGGGCTGCGCGTCGGCTTCGGCCACAGGCTCGGCATCGGGCGCCGGGGCGCTTTGCGGCTCAGCCGCATCGCTTTGCGCCGGCGGCGCGATCTCCGCCTGCGCGGGCGCCGCGTTCGATTCATCCGGTGCATCGTCGGCGCTTTGCACCTGCGCCGTTGTGCGCGCTGCGTCCGATTCTTCATCTGCCGCAGCTGCCGGAGCCGTTTCATCGGCCGACGCGTCCTCCGCGTCGCCGCTCAACGCATGGGCGTGCACATAGGCGTTTGCCGGGGCGGCTTCCTCGTCGAGCGCATAGCGGCCGCCGGGCACAGACTTTGCCGCAGGCGCAGGCGGCGCCTCCGGGGCGGGCGCCGCTTCCGTTGCCGCGCGCAGCTCGTCCACCAGCTCCGACGACAGCCGGTGCGCTTCGGCGTCCGGCTCCGGCTTGACCGGCGGATGCGCCGTGAGCTGCAGGTCCGCCAGCGCGGTGAGCAGCAGCAGCGGCAGATCCGGCGCGCCCGCCGCCGTTTGGTCGGCCGCAGGCGCACGCAGCCGCGCCATCAGCGAACGAAACACGTTCTTCCACAGCACGCGCGTTTGCTCCGGGTCGCCGGTTTTCTCCAGAATATACCGATATACCGGCAGGCCGTAGCGATCGTAGAACCGCTCAAACGCGCCGCGATCCCCCCGCGCCAGCTCGTCCAGCATTTTTTCAAAATCCATGATGATGCACTTCTCCCCCTTTGCGGCGGACGCCGCGGTTTCTAATTATAAGTATAACGAAATGCGCGGTCGAATGCAAGCCGTTTTGCGCAAATTCCGGCGATCAAACCCACGCCGCGCCGTCGTGGCGACGATATTCGCGCGGGGTGATGCCGGTGCAGCGCAAAAACGTGCGGTTAAAGTTTGCGCTGTTGTTGAACCCGGCGCGCATGGCGGCCTCGGTGATCGAAATTTGCGGCGAATCGAGCAGCCGCATGGCGAGCTCCACGCGCTTTTCGGCAATATAATCCCACAGCGGCACCGAGTGAATGCGGCGAAACACCGCCGAAAAATAGCTGGGGCTCATTTGCGCCTGCGCGGCAATTTCGGCCAGCGTGAGCGGCTCGGCAAGGTGCGCACCAATGTAATCCATGGCGCGATTCACCGCCGACATGTGGCGGCTGAGCGTGGCGTTTTCGGTCAGGCCGTCGGCGTAGTGCAGGCTGCGCACCAAATGGATGAAAATTTCGCTGAGCTTCAGGCGCACCATGCGCTCATATTCGGGCGCACGCCCGGCCATTTCGGCCTCGGTTTCGAGCAGCAGCTGGCGAATGCGCGCCGAGGCGGCCTGCTCGGGCGGCAGCCGGTTCCGGAACGACGCGCCGTGGCCAAAGCAGAGCATGCCGCGAAACGGCGCGGCGCTGTCGCTGCCCGACCACAAAAAGCGCGGCTCAAAATGCACGTTCATCAGCGCCAGCGGCGCGGTGATCTCGGTGATGCAGTGCACCTCGTTGCTTGCGAACACAAACACGTCGCCCGGCTGAATCGGGTAGGCGCCGTCGTGGGTGGTGTAGACCCCTACGCCCTGCTTAAAGAGCGAAATTTCAAAATAAATATGCTGGTGCTCGCGAAACGCGCGCCGCTGCACCGGCACCTGCACGTTGAACAGCTTGAAAAGAAAGTGGCTGTCTTTTTGCGCCGGAATATAATCCGCCTGCACTTCCATGCGGCCTGCACTCCCTTCGTTTGGCTCCGCCGCGCACGGCCGAAACCAAAAAATCGTAATATATTTTGCAAAGTTCATAAGATTCTTGTTGCACCAACGCGCCGAAAATCCTACAATATAATTAAATTATACGACCGGAACCGCTTCCGGTCAAGATGATATTTTTTGCGAAAGAAGGATTTTTTGTATGGCAAATTCGGTCAACCGCTGCTCTGCGCCGTCCGATCTGAAAATCACGGATATGCGCTTTGTGGACATCGACGGCGCGCCCAAGCGCTGCACGCTGCTCAAGATCACCACCAATCAGGGCATTACCGGCTACGGCGAGGTGCGCGACGCTTCGAGCAAAACCTACGCCGCCATGCTCAAGAGCCGCATTCTGGGCGAAAACCCCTGCAACGTGGACAAAATCTTCCACAAAATCAAGCAGTTCGGCGGCCCCTCGCGCCAGGCGGGCGGCGTGTGCGGCATTGAAATCGCGCTGTGG